>NZ_JAHHUL010000010.1 GCF_019008365.1 Phosphitispora fastidiosa
TATCACAAAAGCCAGGGTAACGGCGCGAAGGCCCTGGAATATTACGAAAAATCACTGGCTATATTTGAGGCCCTGGTAGAGCTGGACCCTGACAGTACGGAATATAGGCGGGGCGTGTCTGTAAGCTATGAAAGACTGGGAGATTATCACATGACCCAGGGTAACGGAGCGAAAGCCCAGAAATATTACGAAAAATCTCTGGCTATAAGAGAGGCCCTGGTAGAGCTGGACCCTGACAGTGCGGATTACCGGCGGGGCCTGTCTGTAAGCTATAATCGTATGGGATATTATCACAAAAGCCAGGGTAACGGCGCAAAGGCCCTGGAATATTACGAAAAATCACTGGCTATATTTGAGGCCCTGGTAGAGCTGGATCCTGACAGTGCTGAATACAGGCGGGACCTGGTAGTATCTTATTGTAAGATGGCTGCTTATTATAATGAGTCAGATGATGAAGAGCAGGCTGAACGATATTTCAAGGTGTGTTATGAGGCATTGCTGTATATGAAGGAACATGATATGTATATGGACCAGCCGCTTGTTGATTTGCTGGAACAGTTGGAGGGTGATGAGAACGAAAACTGATATGGAAGGACGTAACCGGCCCAAAGCCAAATTAAAACAATGGTATACCCGCCCTGTATTCGTCTCCAGCACATTCCGTGATATGCAGGCAGAGCGTGACTACCTGAATAAAAACGTATTCCCTGAGTTAGCCGAAAGATTGCGAAAACGGTTTCATTATCTGGAAACCGTCGATCTTCGCTGGGGTGTGGATACATTCGACAAACGAAATCAGGAAGAGAAAGAACTACTGGTGCTAAAACTGTGTCTAAACGAAATTGAGCGCTGCCGCCCATTTCTTATCATCCTCCTGGGTGATCGTTATGGTTGGGTGCCGTCGGAGGACAGAATGAAGGCGGCCATGCAGGAAAAAAACTTTAAAACGGATGTAGACATAAAAGGCAAAAGCGTTACTGCACTGGAAATAGAATTTGGAGTGTTGGATAGTCCCAAACAGCGGAAACGTAGTTTCTTCTATTTTCGTAACCCTCTGCCATATGCTGCAAAGCCTTTAGAAACAGCTGCCCAGTATAGTGAAGAATTCAACAACCGGCCCCAGGCAAAAGATGCCAGAGAAAGATTAAAGGGCCTGAAAGAACGGATAAAAAGCGAACTGCCAGGGCAAGTCCGCACTTATACGGCCAAATGGGACAGCACTGAAAATGGTATTATGGAGAGTAGTCTTAAGGAATTTGGCAATATGGTATTGGAAGACCTGTGGGGAGCCCTGGACGAGGAGACTAAGGCCTTAGCTGAGAAGCCTGATACCACCTGGCAGGAACGGGAAAGAAACATATTATCTCAATTTGTCGAAGAAAGGGTTCGCACATTCAAGGGGCGCAAAGACTTGCTGGATCAACTGGAGGAATTAGCTTTGTCTGCTCCCGGGCGGGAGCATTGGGGCACTGTTATCACAGGTGGTTCCGGGTCAGGGAAAAGCGCCTTGTTTGCAAAACTGAATGAGCAGCTGGATAAATACGGGTGCATGGTTTTATCCCATGTAGCGGGAGTCAGCCCTGTTTCCTCGTGTATCAGGGACATGCTGTTACGCTGGATAGAGGAATTATCCGGCTATTTGGAGATTCCTGAGCAGAAACCTGAGACCATGGAAGAAACTAAGACCCTATTTGCCAACCTGCTCTCAAGGGCAGCGGTTGATAAGAGGGTTGTCTGTCTTCTGGATGCTTTAAACCGGTTTGAGCGGACATCTGCCGCACGGTACATGACATGGTTGCCGGAAATATGGCCTGAGAATGCCAGGCTGATAGTTACAGCCATACCTGGTGAAGAAACCCGGACTTTGGGAAAACGCCGGGGGTTTAAAGTACAGGAGTTACCTCCCCTTAACGAAACAGATACCAGGCAAATAATCGAATCCATAGGTAAACAATACGGAAAGACGATCTCTCCCGATGTAATAAAAGTAATACGGGATAAGAGGCGGGGTGATCAAACCCCATCCTACAGCAATCCCTTATGGGTGCGAATCATCATAGAAGAACTGCTGTTGTTGGATCAGGATGATTTTGCCGCAGCAGACCAGTTTACCGGCAACCCTGAGGCCCAGCTACATGCTTTACTCATCAATGTGGCAGAGAAGTTCCCGCCTGAGATAGAAGAAGGGTATGCCTATCTCCTCAGGCGGGCGGAAAAGAGCTTTGGGGAGGTGTGGGTCAGGGCGGTATTCAGGTTTTTGGCTGCCAGCAGGTATGGACTACGCGAGATTGATCTGCGTAACCTGCTGGAAAGGCAGGGTATAAAATGGAACAGCCTGCAGTTTGCCGCTTTGCGCCGGTATATCCGTGCACACCTGATCCAGAGGGGTACGGAGGGTTACTGGGACTTTACCCACGACTTGGCTAGGGTAAGCCTGGAAGAGAGATACCTAGCGGATAAACAAGATAGGCTTCGCGTACACAGCCAGGCAGTAGATTATCTTGAGACCCTTCAACCGGAAGACCCCCTGCGGCAAAGTGAATTGATGTACCATTACTATATGGCAGATGATAAAATGCGGGCGGCCCGGTATTATGGTGGAGAGCTACAGGAAGAAGAATTAGCCGGAGCCACCAAGGTTTTAGCAGAGATTATCATTGAGGGAGCAGGAAACAATGTCAATTTCGGTTTGGATTGGGTAACAGGTTTATTAAAGCAGGATGGTCTGGACAATGATGAAATATATTCAATTTGTGAGAGATATAATTTTGACCTGGCAGAAATAATTAAAGATTACATAGATATATCAGCACGAATCACTATAATGGACGAAAATAAGCAGGCTTTATACAACCTTACGAATCTGTTGCCTGACGGGAAGATTATGCTGCAGGTCTCTTGATAAGCTATCAAAGGTTAGGAGATTATTACAAAGAGCAGGGAGACCGTATTTCCGCATTGGAATACTATGAAGAGTCATTGGCAATTGAAAAGGATTTTAACAGAATTAATCCAGATAATCTGAAATATAAACAGTACATGTTTGTGCTTTATATAAAAATAGGCGATTACCGAACGGAACAAGGAGACCGGGTTCACGCAGTGGAGTGTTATAAGAAGGCATTGGAAATCAATAAGGATCTGTTCCATTCCTCTCCCAATAACGCCAAATATGCAGTGGACCTTTCAATATGTTACCAAAAACTTGGAGACTTCTATTGTGAATACAGAAATCATGATGCTGTGCTTGAACATTATGAGAAGGCTTTGGAGATAGTTGAGACACTTTTACGCAGTTTTCCTGACTGTACAGAATACATATTGAACCTGTTGGTAAGTTGTATTAAGCTGGGGGATTTTTACAAACAACTGGGGGATTTTTCTCGTGTAAGGGAGTACTATGAAAAGGCTTTAAAAGTCAGTGAAGACCTTCACTGCCGCGTTCCTGACAACATAGAATACCGCCGGAATTTATATTTAAGCTATGAGAGGCTTGGAGATTATTACACTATAATGGGAAACCATATCCACGCACAGAAACTGTATGAAAAGTTTTTTCAGGGGATCAAAGAATTGTATCTCTTAGTCCCGGATAGTACAGTTCATGCACAAGGTTTCTGTGTGGCCTGCACTAAACTCGGAGGGTATAACAGTGAGCAGGGAAACAATGCTTACGCATTGGATTATTTTAAAAAGGCATTGAAGATAATTGAAGACCTGTGCCGCCGTGCCCCTGACAGCGCCGAATATTCACGTGGAAGATGGAATGTTCACGGGTTGCTGGGTGACTATTACATTGAGCGGGGAGACCATGCAGGCAGCCTGGAGCAATATGAGATTTCCTGTAAAATAATTGAAGAACTTTACCAGGGTGCTCCCCAAAATAGAGAATACAAACGATCCCGTTCAATGAGTTACAGGAGACTGGGGGAATGTTACACTAAACAGGGAGACTGGAATTGCGCCCGGGACTACTACATGAAGGCTGTGGAGACAGGTGAGGAACTGTATCGCAGTGCTCCGGACGGCATAATGAATGCAGACAACCTATCAATAATCTACAACAGGGTGGGAGACTATTATTCTGCGCGAAGGGATAATGTCCTTGCTATGGAATATTATAAAAAGGATTTGGAAATCAGTGAGGAATTGTATCACAGCGTATCTGAAAGTATAATTTATCCCCGTAATCTATTGATAAGTTATGAGAGGTTGGGAGATTGTCATTATAAACAGGGGGACCGTGACCAATGCCTGGAACAATACAGGAGATCTTCGCAAATACTTGAAGAACTGCATACCCGCTTCCCTGAGAATAAAAATTATGCATATGAACTATCAGAATGTTATAACAAACTAGGAGGTTATTATTCGGAACAGGGGAATAATTCTAAAGCTTTAGAGTATTATGAAGAGGCTGTGGGAATATTAGAAGGACTGCACCGGCGATTTCCGGATAGCGAAGAATATCCGCGTCTACTGATAGAAACAAGCCATAATCTTTTTCAAGAACTAGATAATGATGAAGAAGAACGGTCTTTACATTACCTGGAGATATGTCTTAAGGCAGCTGCACATATGAAGGAATATGGCATGAAAATGAATTGGGGATTAATATTACTGTCAAAGCAACTTAAATTAATGCAAATACTTTTTAAAATGATGATAAAGATGAAACCGAAACCACGAGTTAGGGTTAATCCTAAAAAAGAAGCCAGGCTAAGTATTAGGTACCAACTGGCTCTAAAAAAATGGGAGGCCCTGCCGTGGTGGAAAAGGATGCTGGATAAAAGACCCAAGCCGCCAGGCATTTAATGCCAAGCTTTCATCCCTCAAAACTAATATACCCGGCGTACTCCAACTTAAAAATCCGGGTAAACAAAAAGGTAATATACTGTATTTTCAAGGGGTCTGCACCGGAGGCGGCCTCTTTTAGTTTGGCAGTGATAAAAGGGAAGCCTTCAATTCTGGTCCTTACAATCATCTCCATATCCTCATTGCTGAAAGTGTCCACAGGATTGGCGGCAACGGCTTTCAGGACATCATCGGCTAAGGTACCTTGCCAAAATGCCTCCCTGATTTCCTGTAATGTATCTGAATCATCTCGGTTGGACTTTTCCAGGAACTTTTCAAATAAAGCCAGGGATTTTCTGCTGATAACTTTTTTAGGACAATCAAGTGGTCTAAGTGAATCTGTGGGTTCCCCGTCAACCAGGACATTACCGTCAAAATCCCTGGAGATTTCCTGTCCGGCTTTTATGGAGAAATCTGTCCAGCTGTATTTCCTCTTTTTTGTTAGATAAGTTATTCCGTCAAGGGTTTCGAAGTACTCAGGCTGGTAGTATAAATTTTGATATGTGTCATAAACAAATAATTTGCCGTGTTTATAGACACAGGCAATTACAGGCTCTGAGGAATCGAAATCCAGTATACCGGCCGTTTCTAAGGCAATAACACGCAGTATCGACATAAATAAACCCCCGCTCGCTCCTGTTGAGAAATCGGATTATGGTTTATGAAAAAGACAGGTAGTCATTGATTTCCAGCACAAACAACTTCCTGAAGAAATAGTTGATTTCAATAAGCTTATCGTATTTTTCCGAGTCCAGCAGTTCCTTTATATGGTTAATAATAAAACCCTTTCCCTCAAGTCTGCACCTGACTATCATCTCTTTTTGGAGGTTGGATAAGCCATTGATAACGTCATTCTGCACAATTTCTTCTATTTCTTTCCTAAAGAGCCCGTTATGGAATGAAATGGTGAGAGCTTCAACCATATCCTTATGGTTGGAATTGGCTTTTTTCAAAAACTCATTAAATAACTTCAATGTCACAGTACTCATGGATTTATTATTTACACCGGGCAGTTTCTGAAATGGCTCAGTTTGGATACCGTCTAACATAATGTCATAATCATAGTCTCTTGAAACAATCTGGCCTGGCTTTATGGTCAAATCCGTCCATTCATAACGGCCTTCATCAATAACATGTCTTACTGTGCCGATATAGGATGAATACTCGGCCATTTTAATTATCTCGCCCCTGTTTGTATAAAGGCAAAGGTCATCTTCCCATAATCCACAGGCACTAACCGGTTCGCTTTCTGCATAGGAGATGAAGAAGGGATATTCTATGGCAATCAGTCTTATATCTTTCATTGAAGACAGTCCTTCCCAAAACCGCTGTATTAGTGGTTATGCATTTTATTCGGTATAGGTGATCATCTTCAGGAATTCAGATTGAGGGCCGAATTCAGAGGTAATTCTTTCTACCAGTTCCTCAAAAGCTGTTTTCCCTTTACAGGTCATTCCTTCTATGTACTTAATGTCTATCCTGTCTTCAAACAAAAACTCCGGACGCATGTAGACCGGGAAAAGTTTAAAATATTCCTCCGGGTTATCCAGGGAGACGGCGATAAACTCAGCCAGGTATGTACGCCAGTCACTTAGGGCTAATAAGCAGTCACAGGGTTGGAAAGACTCATGCTGCAGCTGGATTTTTGGCAGGAAATAGGCATTGGGGATAGATTCCACCTGGCTTGTAAACCTTATCTCATACAGCCCGTATATCCAATCAGACTTATGGGGGTAAGCGAAGACATAACTATGCATTTCTTCATTGATGCCGGTTGCGGATACCCGGTAATTAAAGCTTATATCTCTTTTCTCAAGCTCGATTATTGACAAGAGGGCTCTGTTTGCAAGTATTCCGATGACACCTGCCAGGTTTGTATTATGGACAATCCCCATATTTTCTGTCATTTTTCTGCACAAGCTGATATTTTGGCTGTATCTTTGATTCACAACACTGTCCTGTTTTTTCTCCTGAAGTTCATTCATAATGATGGCGAAGTTTCGTTTGGTTTTACCGGCCTCTTTCTCTCTAGCGAAGGCATCATCATCGGCACAGTATTCCAGAAACTTTGTAAGATAAGGTTTAACCATTGCCGCTCCTCCCCGAAACTTAAAAACCAATCCTGGCAGATGATTCATCAGAACCTGCCAGTAGTTGTTTGACGTCACTGTCATCATATAAGGCTTCAACATCTGTCAATTTAATCGTAACCAGGTCTTCATGTGTAAAAGAGTTTGCTTTGTAAAGGCCCATAGAATGTTTAACTTTCAGGCGTTCCGCCAGGTTCCTGGCCAGTCGGCCATTACCAAACTTCTCATTTTTATTTTCCAGGGCAATGGTAAAGAGCTGATAGATTTTTTCCCGGACACCGTCTTCAAGAACAAATTTTTTGCCCAGACAACTGATAAATATTTCAGTAAGTTCTCCGGCATTATAATCAGGAAATTCAATTTTATAAGGAACCCTGTCCTTAAGTCCGGGATTCATTTCCAGAAGCTCACTCATCTCTTTGGTATAACCGGCCATAATAACGATAAAGCGGTCCCGTTTATCCTCCATTTCTTTAATAAGGGTGCTTAGGGCCTCATAACCGTAATCTCTTTTATCACCATCGGCTCCATACAGACTGTATGCCTCGTCAATAAACAGGACAGACCCCTGGGCTTCCCGGATTTTTTCCATCACAAGGGGTGCGGTTTGGCCGACATACCTGCCGACCAGGCTTTCCCTGCCGGCCTCTATCAGGTCTCCTTTTTTAAGAAAACCAATTTCCCTGAACATATTGCATAGAATTCTGGCTACCGTGGTTTTCCCTGTTCCAGGATTGCCGGAAAACATCATGTGGAAACAAATGTCACCGGCCTCTGATTCAAGTCCAAGGTCTCGCATTACTTGCTGGAATTTGGCGTATGCCACAATTTCTTTAAGCTTCTCTTTGATGGGAACCAAACCGACCAGTGAATCAAGCTGGGCCCAGGCACCGGACTTTGATTTTTCACTGTCCCCGAAGCTTTTGGTAAAATCTTCTGTATTGAGGATTCCCACCAGGTTTTCACTTTCGTCTTCATTCAGGCGGAAGAGTTTTTCAACACGGGCTGTCTCGATGATTTTCTGAACAGACCGGATGTTCTCAAGTTGTCCGGCCCGCTGCACTTCCTGGATTTTTTTCAGGAGATATTGTGCTGCATCTTTATCAAAGGCAAAACCGTAACTGTTTAAGATCTTGCCGGCTATAAGCAGCAGTTCGGTGTCGGAATAAGGCGGAAATTCGATGTGATGGCAGTTAAGGCTTTTCCGGATTTTTTCTATTACATTCTTTTCTATGGGGCTCTTTAGGCCTTTTTCGAATACCAGGACAAATAATACACGCCCCCGGTAATCCCACATAATATCCATCAGCCTGCTTACATTAAACAGAGGGTCACCCATCTGCCGGGTAATATTAATTGCAATAACACTATAATCATCGTCAACCCTGTAAGAGCCGTCTTCATTCCTTGTGAAAACCGTTGATACGTTTTTGTCATTGCTTTGAAAGAAGAGACTTTCATATTCAATGAAATTAGAGTTTTTGGCCAGACCGAAGTGGTGCAGGTTGGCGGCCAAAATTTTCAGCATTGTGGTCAGCCCCATTCCGGTTCCTATGGTGAATATATAATGGATTGGGAAAACCCTTTTTTTCTTTTGCTGGTTTTTTAGTTTATTGTTAAGAATAGAGAATTTTTGAATAGCAGCAATTTCTTTTTTAAAGTCCTTAACTCCAATAAGAGAGTCTAAATGTAACGGCTTCCTGGTATTTTCTGTCTTCTGGTTTGTCTTCTCGTCCGGCTCGTCAAGGCCGTCGAATATATCTGAAAGGTCGTCTCCAAATTCCTCTGTAAAATCATCTGTTGATAATTCACCAAACTCATCTTCCTCATCCTCATATTCACCTTCTTCACTGGGAGAGCCAATAATGGAATAAAGACACTCTCTTTTAAGTTCGTCTGCAAAATTTTTAAAATCCGTAGTCTGAACGATTACTTCGTCCGATTCCACTGTATCCAGTCGATCCAGACAGTCCTGAGGACTAATGGGTTCAATGATGGCTGTAACGGTTTCCCGCGTGAGAGCGCCGGCCACGGCTGATGCCAATTCGTTGCCAGCCTTTTCGGCTTCTTCCCGAATTGGTTTCTGTAATTTGCAAAAAAATTGTATTTCGGAAGGGTGAATCTTAACAAGGATGATTATGAGACCCGGATTCTGCAATTTAAAGGCACTCAGAACCTGACCTATCTCCTGGTGAAACTTGACGAAAGGGCTGTCAGACCGGTCTGCCGGTTTTCTTAATTTGATTTGATAAAAGTGTGACCCTAATGACATATTATTCCTCCGCAAAATAATATACATTTTCGTCATTGCACCTAATAATCCTTCCCCAAAAAAGAATTTGTGGAAATATTATGAAGGTTTTTCTAAGTTGTTGTAGAATTATCCATAATTGGGAAGAGACATTTGTTAAATGAAGAATTCTGAATCGGAGGATTGATGATATGGCAGCGGAAGACATCAGGCCGATGGTTTTTATCAGTGCAAAAAGTGAGGATTTTCCTTACGCCGAAGAAATTTACAAATTCCTGAGGGGTAAGGGGGTTCCTGTCTTTTTCAGTAGGGAGTCCCTGCCTGCCCTGGGTAACTCCGATTACAGGAAACAAATTGACAAATACCTTGACATGGTTCAGCACATGATAGTTGTAGCAAGCAGTGTTGACAATGTGCTGTCTCAATGGGTGGAAGGCGAATGGGGATTCTTTATAAATGAGAAGAGGTCGGGACGTAAGGCCGGAAACATTGTTACGGTGATCGTTGGTTCATTAAATATAAGTGACCTCCCGCCGAGCCTCAGATATTATGAAGTGATACCTTTTGAGGAATCGGATAAAGTATTGAAGTATGTCGTCCAGGATGCCTCAACCCATGCGGATATGATGCCGACAAAAGAAAGGGCGACGGAAGAAAAACCGATGCCTGGCACCCTTCAGCCACTGGTTCCCATCAAAAACTTTGATTTGGGGTATGTTTACCACGAAAACAGTGATACGTCTTCTATGCAGGTTAGATACTTTAACAGGGGGCCGAGAAAAGCAATGGAACTGGTCCTGGATTTTCGCCCCAAAACCTTTTACCCGGTCCCGCCCAAATTTGTCGGCTATGCCATAAGGCTGGACCCGCCTGAGGACTGGAGGTGTTTTTTTGACAACGGCTATAATCTGAGTTTTGAGATTTGCGCTGATTCAGCCGTAAAGAGTATCAACCTGGAAATTAAGCGGTTATCTGATCCCCGGAATGTAAATTCATTGGAGGAAATAGTCAAGTATTCGGTAGAACTGACTGCCCAATGGAGGTGGATCAGTCTTCCTTTGAATGACATTGCTTTTCCTAATACGAAGTGGACACATATCAGGGAAATTTGTCTCGTGATAACTCCAAATGACCTGGCCGATTACTGTGGGGTAATAAAGGTTGATAATTTGATTCTGTCCAAAGCCCCGAGGAATTAAGCAGGCGAGTATGAATTAAATAGACTCTTTATAAGCCCTCTGGCCCCGGATGAAATCAGTCCGGATGCAGGGCTTATTTTTTTGCGCTTATTTTGTAATGATCAATTTCTTGCACAGTAGATATTGTACATTTTTAATAAAGCCGAATTTCTTTAAAAGGAGGTGTTTTTGGTGGCCCATTGTTGTCTCTGCAACAACGACAAGGACAATATAAACCGCTGCCCGCATTGTGGACGGGTAATCTGTGACAGCTGCTGGGATTGGTATTCGTACTGTAAGTGCAGCAAAGATTTTAAGAAGTAACAAATTGAAAGGAGTGATCTGGTTTGAAAAATAAGTACCTGTATCTAGTGGTGGCGGCTCTTCTCATGTTGTTCTCAGTAACAGGTTTTGTATATGCCGAAACCTATGAAACAAAGACGTTTAATCCGGGAACACATGTAATTCCAATGGATAATCACCAGGACAACAGGCTTGAGGCATTTGGCCTGGCCCATGCGATTGTCAGCAATGGAATCCCAATTTTCCGGATTATAGAAGGTCCTGATGTGTCAATGACAACAGTAAACCAGCCTGATGGGGACATCTATTCAGGCGGCCCGATTCTTGTAGATGGAGACATACCTCCCGATGTGTTAGCTTCATTTTCAACAGTTACTGTAGACACTCTAACAGAATCCTTTACCAGTGACCAGGTTTTCCGGGTTGAAAGGGCAACAAAAATTATTGTTGTTCACGGTATCTGGGGTCATACCGAAGAAGTACTTGACTGGATGAAAATTCCCTATGAAATGGTTGAGACAGGGGATATTGAGGCAAATCCTGCAATGCTGGACAGCTATGATGTGCTGGTCATAGACTGCCCAGGTTGGTACGGCATCTCTGCAGATTTGGAAACAAAATTTAAGGCTTTTGCAGAACAAGGCGGAGAAATAATCTTTACCGATATAGCCTTGGAAAACTTATCTTACCTGTTTCCGGGTTATGTTTCCGTTCAAGGGAACATGGATGGCATCTTCGACTTCGATGTTCACAATGTGGGGGAATTTATCAGCCAGTACTATGGTCCGTCAACACTGTCCATTTATACTATGGGTGGTGGATGCATAGTTGACCAGGTAATAAGTCCTGAGGTTAGGGTAATACTTAATACAGCCAGTTATGGCGACTGGGATGGGAATACCGGCCTTTACCGTGTTGGAGCCTTTTACTTTCCCTATGGCAGCGGAATAATTGAGGGGTTTGCCTATCACCCCCAGGAACAGACAGGTGATGCCCAGATCCTCAGTGCAAGTCTGTATGGCAACAAGTTTATACATGGGACGGAAAAGCCTGTTGATCCGCCCGTTCCTCCACCTGCAGATGAAAATATACCGGGTAAAGTTACCGGAGGCGGTTGGATAGATTCTGAAGATAAGAAGGCAAGCAAGTCCTTTGGTTTTACCGTGAAGTTTAGTGAAGGCGAAATATCGCCAACAGGACAGTTGGAGTTTAATAATCACTTAAACGGGGATAAATTCCACAGTGAGGAAATTACCTCATTAGTTATTGACAGGGTTAACAGTATGGCAACAATCAAAGGTACAGGAGTACTGAATGGTTCGTCAGGACACGAATTCGAAGTCCTCGTGAGTGACATCGGAGAGCCTGGTAATGGCATTGACTTCTTTAAGATTGTCATAGATGGAGAACTGATTGGTGAAAACGCATTATCTGGCGGTAACATACAGATTCATAAGTAGAGCTGAAAGGGGACGGAGGATGATGCCTGTGTCCCCTTTTCGAAGACCATAATATTATAGCTTAATAAATGGGAGTGGGATTTATGAAGGAATGTATTTTCTGTGACATCCTATCGCAGCACAAGTCAAATCCAAATTTTATTCTTGAACAAAAGTCGAGCATTGCTTTTGTTAACCTGGACCAATTTTATTTGGGGCGCACAGTAGTAATATTTAAAAGACATACAACCGAATTCGATGAGCTTAATCCTGTTGAGCGTTTAGATTTAACTGAAGAGATGGTTATGGTAGCTAAAGCTGTAAAGAAGGCTTTTAGCCCTAAAATGATTAATTATGCCATTCTAGGAAATGTACAAGAACACTTGCATTGGCATATCATCCCGAGATATCATGATGATGCCAATCTTGAGGGACCACCTTGGCCTCATTCACGTAAATTTGTTACCCCGAAGGAGTATGCGGAAATTGCAAATGTAATATTGCAGCATATTCAATGAAAGTCTTATTTAACCATTGCCCTTAGTGTTCAATAATCTATGACTAATCTGGAAATTAATGTCGGATAATGTCTAAATATTACGACGAATTAGCAACCTGTTTTGGCAGGAGATTGTCTATTAGTATTGAAGATAAGAACAAATAATGGGAAAAAAGACATAGTTTGCAAAAAAAGATATTAAATGAAAAAAGAAACAGATTGCAAATAAGTCATGTACATATGTGTGTTATAAAATTAATGGGAGGGATAGGTGATATGAAGAACAATACGACGTTGTTTATTTTGCTATTGCTAATATGTGTATTGTTTAACCTTAACTTTGCTATTTCCATAGCGGAGGCTTCTATCGATTCTAATGCTGCCGGTAATATAACGGTTGTTTCGTTCAATGACAGCAACCTAGAAGCCGCTATAAGGGAAATGCTTGGCAAGCCTACAGGCGATATAACAACAGAGGACATGGCTGAACTTTCAGTTTTGGATCCAGTGGGATGCGGAATTCAGGACCTAACCGGTCTTGAATATGCAATTAATTTGCGGGAACTTGACTTGTCGGGTAATAATATTGCAGATATTAGTTCTTTAGAGGGTTTGACCAAATTGGCTGACCTTGATTTGGAATCAAACCAAATTTGTGATATTTCTTCTCTGGCAGATTTGTCTAACTTATGGAGATTAGATTTAGATAATAACCAAATCTCTAATTTAACACCACTTTCCGGGCTTAACAACCTTCATAGTCTCCGCCTAATATCCAACAGTATTACTGACGTAACCCCCTTAACCGGTTTGACAAATCTTTGTTATCTTGACCTGGATAATAATTTAATTAATAATATTTCTCCATTGGCTGACCTTTTTAATCTTGAAGAACTTAGCCTGGCGAACAACCAAATAAGCAACGTAGCTGATTTGTCGGAATTGGCAAGCTTAACGCACCTTTATCTGGAAAATAATGAGATTAGCGATGTTTCTTCCCTTAGCAGTCTAACTAATTTAGATACTCTCTATCTAAGTAATAACCAAATATCAAATATTAATCCCATATCAAGCCTAATAAATTTACGGAAGCTTCTTTTAGCTGATAATGAAATTGAAGAATTAGATCCAAATATTATCATAGGACTTACTCATCTCAGGTATTTAGATATAAGAAACAACTTTATTGATATTGAAGACGAAGAGATAGAGGATATGCTGGATGACTTATATTGGAACGGAGTGATTGTTGACTATGAACCCCAAAAGGAATTTGACGAAGATTTGAGAGTGCCTGTTCATTTGGAATGGGAAAAGTATATTGAAGGAACGGGTGACAAATATCCCTTAGTATTTAAAAAAACTTCAGACGGTGGTTATGCAGTTCTCGCTTACATGTACAACATAAATACTGGGCATGATGACTATCATTTAATAAAGATTAACAGTGACGGAAGTAAAAAGTGGGATGTCATTATCCAGGGACGGTTTAACAGCATGTACAATCCTATTTTGCAGACAGATGACGGGGGTTTTATTGTTGTTGGCAGTAAAAGCAGCCAGGATAATACAGACTCTCAGGCATACATAATTAAAATTGATGACCAAGGTAACATTCAATGGGATGCAGAATTGGAAAAGCAGGGTGAATTTGATAACGCCACATCTGCAGCACAAATCAATAACGGCAACTTTGTTATTGCTGCAGAGTATTCGATAACTTCGTACCCGTGGGTGGCTACCCGTTTGTTAATATTGGATCCTTTAGGAAATCAAATTGAAGAAACAGTTTTACAAGGAATTGAGGGTTGGGCAGTACATAAAACTGCCGATGGAGGGTTTGTGGTTGCAGGTACTGCTGTAATCCTAAATAGTAGCCAATCTGATACCTGTGATGTATGGCTGGCTAAATTTGATGACACTGGGGAAATTCTCTGGGAGCAGACCTATCCAAGATTTGAAGATGAACTTGCTGCCAGAGTAATTGCCACGGATGACGGCGGGTATATTTTAGGGGGGATAACATCAATATCTGGAATGGCAGAGTTTTCTAATGATATTTTTATAAAAAAAGTGGATAGTACCGGCGAACAAGAATGGGAGGAAATATATGGGGGCGAGGGAACTGATTGGTTGCATGATATCAGGGAAATCGATGAAGGTTATGTTGTTACAGCGGATATTGAATATTCACCTTCATTTTTAAAAACAGATTGTTTTGGTTACGTGACAGAGGAAATGGTAATTGACCGGTCTGAAGGTATTTCGTTAGGTGTATTTAATGCCGACGAGACTTTAATGGGAATCGGATATGATTCTGAGGTTGTCCTGCTTGTTCTGAAGAAATACAGCATTGGTGATGGGAATGCCGGACTTTTTGATGTGTCCGGAAGGGTGACTTCAGGTGGTTTGGGAGTGCCTGACATAGAGATGGGGTTTTCGGTAATTTCCGGAAACGGTGAAGTTCCTGCCAATGTTTATACTGATGATTCCGGTAACTGGACACAGACTGGGTTTGACCCAAACACAGCGTACAGGGTTCAGCCTGTTAGTGATGCTTACAGTTTTACCCCTGAGTATATCGACTTTACCGATGGTAATAGCAGCTTAGATTTTACGGCTGAAGAGCAGGCTTTTACCGGTTCTGTTAAAATAACAGACATGATTCCCTCTTATAATGATGGCCCTGATGTGTTTTTCACAAAAGAATTTACTGTGGAATACCAGGGTGGAACAGTATGGTTATCAGATACCCCTGATGGATCAGGAGGTGTTTGGGTACTTGATACCATTGAAATAGCTGTTACACATGAGGATGGAACTACAGCTAATTTCTCCCGTTTGGTATGGGGGACAGAGGAATATCCTAAACCGGCTATTGATATAACAAACCTTTTTACTTATGGCAGAAATGATATAGTAGTTACCCTGAAAAAATTTTATGACGGTCCGAAAGGGTCAAGCAGTTTATGGATGACCTCTTTAATCCCACATACAAAACTTGAAGGTTTGCCTTCCCGAATCACCTTATTCCCTTCTGAAGAAATAAATTTATCAGGTAAAATTGTTTCTGAGAGTCAAATTGAAAAAGTAACAGTCATTTTTGTCAGGAATGATACAGGGGAAGCAGAACCGCCATACAGCACATTTCCAGAAAACACAAGCGAATTTGACCTTAGCGAAATCTCTTTTACTGCAATTGGCAAAAAGTCGTTACCGGGAGAATATACGGTAAAAGTCTTTTCCAGAAACGCAGGTTCCTCACTGGGTATTGAACTTGGCAGGACCATACTTGAGGTATTAGACCCCGTGCCTAAGAAAGAATTAATATATATCCCCGAGGAGGACAAATGGCTTTTACGGGCTAAGATAAACGAAATGCTGGTTCCTCAAAACGGCGAAGAATGGCCCCAGGTGTATATAGCTGTTTTCAATAGTTATTCAAACAGTTGGTCTTATATAAATATTGATCAAAATAATACATTAATACGTACAGGCCCGGGCAATAATTATGAATTAAAAGTTCCATCTACCAATTTCGGGCGATTAAAGACATACCAGTTTGCTTTTGTTGCCGAAGGATATCATGACCTTGAAGGGTTAAAAAATGCTGCTAATGAAGAATGGCTGCACCTATATATGGATCAACAACTGCAGCAAACATTTACGGCTGTTCTAAAGGATAACTGGAACGTTCAGTACAACTGGACACATTATGGATTAGAAGCTGCCATTGACCCCCCTGAAGTAGGAAATCCCCCTGATTTCCACATATTCATAACCAATGCCAATGGGCAAAACGTGCCTCTTGACAGCAATACTACCCTTCTTGAATGGAATGAATCAAAGCAAAAGTTCTACAGGTTCTGGAAACCTTCTGATATTGGGCTCACTCCAGGTGCTACCTATTACTTTGGCGTTGTGGAAGAAGGATATGAAGACCAGTGGAGCCCAACCTTTAAACGGCCAGTTGAGATTCCAGTCATTCCACCGCAGGCCAAATTTAGTTATACATTAAAAGACGGATGCGAAGATGTTATCCAGTTTTGGTCTGAGGCCAAAGACTGCGATGGCACCATTGAAAGCTGGAAATGGAATTTTGGTGATGGAAGTACAAGCAGTTATAGGAATCCGTATCATACCTTTACCCCGAGAGAAGAGCCATATTATGTTACACTGACAGTTACTGATGATTCAGGTGCAACTTCTACAAGTTCTCCGGTAGCGGTAAAAGTAAATCTTCAGTATACAGGGACCGCTGCTGAACCTAAGATATCAATAAGTGCTCCAAGTCAAGGTACCACTGGTACCCCTGTTTTCGATCCGCTTGACAGTGCGACAGGAGCCCATGTAATTGACAGGTCATTACTCTTGGTAAGCGGTGCTAAGGGGGACATTTCCTTCACTATCCATTATAATTCACTCTTACTTCAGGAAGGCTCGCTGGGGAGAGGCTGGGAATCTGCTTTTGATACCCGGCTCGAAGAGGTTTCTGATGAAACAGTAATTATTCATTGGTCTGCCAACCGAAAAAATATATATTCAAGGATAGGAGAACATGAGTTTAGGTGTTCTGACCTTAAAGAACAGTTTAATATCCTGTTAAAAGATGTTGATGGCAGTTATACTTTGACATTAAAAGACAAGTCAGTTTATTCCTTTAGTGCTCTGGGACGATTGATTCAACTGGTTTCTGCTTCGAACCAGACTGTTTTATTAAGTTACGACGATTATGGGTATTTGACAGAGGTGTTGGAACCGGAATCCGGTCAGGCGTTTAGGTTTGATTACAACCCCGATGGTTTAATGACCCTGATAAAAGACAATTTGGATCGGACTGTGGAATTAACTTATGATGAAAGTCATAACCTAGTCGGGATAACCGGTCCCATGGGATACACAGCGACTTATTTTTATAATGAGGAAGGTCAGGTCGTTAAAGGGATTGATGGTGAAGGCCAGTCTATATTTGAGAACACTTATGACGATCAGGGCCGGGTAATAGCCCAGGATGATGGGGTGGATGGAAATCAATTAACCAGATTGGTATATGACGAAAATATACTCACTGGGATCATCAAAACAACTGTCTATGACCGTAATGGCAACTCAAGGGTATTTAGTTACAACAATAAATACCAACTGCTGAGTATGCAGGACGAACTTGGAAATATAGTAGAGACTAATCAATATGATGATGTTGGTAACATTATTTCTGTTACGGATGTAAAAGGAAATACTACCCTATTAGATTATGACAGCAGGGGCAATTTGATCTCAGTTACCGACCCAACCGGTCGGACAATCAAATTGGAGTATGATGAAAACGATAATCTGATTGCCCTTGAAAATGAAGTAGGCAAAAAAAATAGCTATACCTATGATGAAAATAATAATGTTACCAGTCTCACTAATCCGATGGGCAGTACAACTACTTATAGTTATAACTCTGAAGGCCAGCTTGTGGAAGTTACTTCACCTGATTTAGCTACTACTACCTTTGAATATGTAGCCGGTCAAGTATATTCAGTTACTAACCCTGTAGGAAATAAAGTATATTATTACTACGATGACATTGGGCGCCTAACACAAATTACGGATGCTGCCGGAAAATCAATCCTTTTCGGCTTTGACAGTGCTGATAACCTTATTAGTGCAACTGACCCGTTGGGAAATACAGTAACCTATTCGTATGACAGCAATCATAATAAACTGAGCGAAACAGATGCAAATGGTAACACCACACGCTATCAATATAACGGCAACGGCAAAGTTATCCGTATTATTGATGCTTTGGAGAATGAGACTCAGTATAAATATGATGGAGAAGACCGCTTGGTAAGTATCATTGATGCCAAAGGAAATGAGACTCTGCTTGACTATGATGCAAAAGGAAGGCTTGTGAGAATAACAGATCCTTTGGGCAATTCAAAAAGCTTTGAATATGACGCACTGGGAAACCTGACCAAAGAGTATGATGCATATGGACAACTGGTTCGTTCTTATGAATATGATGTTTCGAATAATCCATTATCAGTTACCGATGCTCTTGGTAACACTGTTGCATATCAATATGACCGGCTTAACAGGATCATTGGTATTACCGATTCATTAGGAAGAACAACTCAGTTTAATTATGATGACCTTAACAGGCTGGTATCAACTACAGATCCGTTGGGAAATAACGCGGCCCAGGAATTTGATGTGGACGGCAACCTGATAAACAGAGTTGATCCAAATAACAATGTGAATAACTTTAGCTTTGATAAATCTGGTAGGCTGATTTCCCAGACTTCAGCGAACGGGCATTCGGTAAATTATGGATATAATGCGCGGAATCTGCTGGAAGAAGTGACAAATGCCAGGGGACAGACTGCTAACTTCAGTTATGATGACACTGGACGGCTCATCAGTTATTCCGATCAGGACGGGACAATATCTTATACATATGATGCTAATGGCAATATCCTTACAGTTAATGACGAAAACGAGATCATTACCCGTGAATATGATGCCTTGAACAGGGTTGTCAAATACACTGATACCAGAGGCAATACTATCCTTTATGCATATGACCAAGTGGGCAATCTGACATCACTTACTTACCCGGGCGGAAAGCAAGTCCTCTATGAATACGATGCAGCTAACCGGTTGATCAGTGTTACAGACTGGGCAGACCGAAAGACTAGATATGAATATGATTGTAACGGGCGCTTAACCAAGACTGTTCGACCAAACGGAACAGTTTTAACTGGGAGTTATGATATAGCGGGGAACCTGATGCAGTTGAAGGATATTGATTCAGAAGGCAATGTTATAAATCAGTATGATTTTACATTTGATGCAGCAGGGAATGTTATTAAAGAAGAATCGTCAATTGCGGCTGAACCTGTTTTTCAGGAGAATGTTGTCATGACTTATGGTAGTGATAATCGCCTGAACACATATAATGGCCGCAAGGTTATTTATGATGAGGATGGCAATATGATAACCGGGCCTTTGGGTGGGGAAATGAGCAGTTATATTTATGATGCCCGGAACAGACTGACAAATGCAGGAGAGGCGGCCTTCCTGTATGATGCTGAAAACAATCGCATTGGTGCTGATTATGGTGATGGGGTAATACAGTATGTTATTGACCCGAATGCCCGTCTCAGAAAGTTATTGATTAAGCATGATACTGACGGTAAACAGACATTTTATGTGTATGGATTAGGACTAATAGGTCAGGAGGAAACTGACGGTGCATTTAGGACATATCATTTTGACCTCCGTGGAAGCACCACTGCTTTGACTGACGAAAACGGTATAGTTACAGACCGGTTCAGTTACGGCCCTTATGGGGAGTTATCCAGACTGTCAGGGACAACATCTACAACATTTCTCTACAACGGGCGCGATGGAGTCATGACTGACGACAACGGTTTGTACTACATGCGGGCAAGGTATTATAATCCTGAGATCAGGAGATTTGTAAATCAGGATGTTGTGCAGGGGAGTATAGATTTTACACAAAGCCTGAATAGATATGCCTATGTTAATGGGCAGCCGGTTAATTATGTGGATCCATCAGGGCTTTTTTCCGAGTCCTTTGAGGAAAGTTATAAAAACGTTGATCCGAATAAATTAACTATTTCTGATGAAATTGCGCTTTTAGAATTCGCAAAAGAAATGATACCTACTCCTAAGCATAAACGATCAATATCAGATGTAAAGTTCTATGCTTCGGTTTCAGCAGACTTATATGAAGAAACTTACGGTGACCCTCCTACATCAGGTTTTCAAGATACTCTTGAAGTAGCTAAGATTCCACTTTATATGCTTAAAAGGAGACCGAAGAAAGCAATTGCCCAGTGGGCGAAAATTGTTAAGGTAGCTGATATTAGATATCAAAGATATGTTGCACCGGAAGTAGATAGGATGAAAGCAGAATTACAACAATCGATACTTGGTGAGCAACAAGCATTAGAAATAAGTCAATTAATGGAGCAAGGTCAAAATGAGTATATGCAAAAGCGATTAGAATTATGGGAAGAAGACTATAAAAGCCGTTATGCCTTGGATAAATAGAACTAGCTGATTAGGCCTAAAGGGAGGATTATATCGTGAGGACAAAATTAAGTATATATAAACTTTTTATAGTTGTAATAGTATTTAACTTATTGTCAATCTTGCCCGCAAACGCTACAACCTACACTTACGACGACCTTAACCGTCTCATATCTGTAGAGTACGATTCAGGAAAAAAAGTAAATTATACCTACGATTCAGCCGGCAACATCACAAAAATTACTTATATCACCAAGGATTCATCGCATTCATCAGGATCGTCAGAGCAGATTATTCCAGTGCACTTCAATGACATGACCAATCATTGGGCTGCACAGGCTGTGGCTGAACTAAGCGGAATGGGAATTATCAACGGGTACCCGGATGGGACATTTAAGCCGGAACGGGAAATAACAAGAGTGGAGATTATTGCCGCTGTTAATAAGGCATTGGGCCTGCAACCTCCATTGCCCGGAGATTTACAGACAATAAACGTACAGTTTTCTGATTCTGCTTTAATCCCGGAATGGGCTTATGAATCCATGGCAGCAGTGGTCAGGGAAGGGTTAATCCAGGGGAACCCACAGCAGGACGGCACCCTTACACTTGATCCAAGCAGACCCATAACCCGCGCAGAAATGGCGGCACTGATTGTATCCATCATTGAGCAAAAAATCGGTCCTGTCATTCCTGCAGAACTCACTTTTTCAGATGCTGATAACATTCCAAAATGGGCAAAGGATGCCATAGGAATTGCTTCAGCTAAGGGTGTTATCACGGGCTATACCGATAATACCTTCCGGGCCCAAAACAATATTACCCGTGCGGAGGCCGCCTCAATGATCCTTCGTTTGATAAAACTAATCTAAATTATTAGATTCCTCGAGGAGTGACGGATAAATATGAAAAGATTATTAATATTTGCAGTAATTGCATCAATTCTTTTGACAGGATCAGCAGCATATGCAAATGATGTGTATGAGGATTATGCAATAAAGCTAAAAAAAATTGGAGTATTTATAGGTACTGATTCAGGGTTTGAATTAGACAGAACGTCAACCAGAGCAGAAGCGGCAGTCATGTTTGTAAGACTATTGGGCGCAGAGAAAGAAGCTCAGGATAAAAAATATAAACATCCCTTTACCGATGTACCTAAATGGGCAAATGACCATGTGGGTTATCTGTATCATGAAAAGTTAACCTATGGTACCGGTGCAACTACTTTTGGTTCCAACGATATAATTGATTATGATGGGTACTGTACGTTTATTTTAAGGGCTTTGGGCTACAGTGATGCAAATGGTGACTTTGAATGGAATGAAGCTCTGAGGTTTGCAGATGATATGATGATATTTACTCACCGGGTTTGCGGCAGCCTGGATTATAAATTTCGCAGAAAATATATGGCCAGATTAAGTTACTTAGCCCTAAAAGCCAATTTGAAGGGCCATGAAAATTATTCATTAATAGAAAAGCTGGTTGATATGAATGCAATCACTGCGGATAAGGCAGAAAGAATCGGGTTATTGAAGATAGAAAAAAACGGTCAGCCCATAACAGAACTATCTAAGGAAATGACTGCAAGGCTTTTAAGTTATCCGCTTGACTATGAAAATGAAGCGAAACTGGATTTTGGTGAAATGTTTGAAAAAGAGCCGGAATTGGTAAATTTACTTATGGAAAAACTATGTACTGATGTAATTAAGTTGAGTAACAATGAAAAGTTTTTTATCAACGAACAATTATTCTATAAAACTTGGAATAACAAATATCTTGCCAGGGGAGTACTTCAAATAACAAAAGAAGATGGGACAATAACCGAGCAGGATATAGGAATTGAGTTTTGGTATGGACGATATGATTACGAACCTCCGGAAACGAGAAGATATAGAGTTGAAGAAATAATACCTTTAGGTGCAAAGAGAATAATTAAATTTGATTAATCTAGGCGTCCGTAATGTTCGAAATTTTGTTTATAGAGCCATTTTCAAAACCATATATGTGAGAGGGAGGTTCGCAATCTTCAAGAGAATAAGCCTATTGGCAATAGTGACATCTTTGTTTTTGATTATGATCCCTTTGGTTTGTTCTGCTGAATCCCAGGAAGCAAGCCTCTGGGTCCAAGAGGCTGTACAGGGAATGCGGGAAAACAACCTGGCAGATGAACAGGTTTTTAACAACTATCAAAAAAATATTACCCGGGCAGAGTTTTGCATGATGGCAATAAGAATGACGGAAAAAGTAAAGGGAACTGTTACCATACAAAACGGGGAAGATGTGTTCAGCGATATCGCGGAAAACCGGTATCAAGATGATATAATAAAAGCATACCGGTTGGGGGTCGTTAGCGGTGTGGGTAACGGAAAGTTTGCCCCTGACGCAGAGATTACCAGGGAACAGATAGCGGTTATGGTTCTGAAGACCATTCAGGCTATTTATCCGGAAGAAAACTATACGGCATCTTTTGACAGAACTTTTGTTGACTATGAGGAAATCTCTAATTGGGCCAGAAATGCCATCAAATATTCCTATGAGAACAACATAATGAGCGGAGTAAAGCCAAATGAGATAGGCCCACAACAAAAGGCCACCAGTGAAAATTGCTGTAGGCAAAATAAATGCGGTGGCAGGCAAAGAGTGGGACCAGGATCTCGGATGAAGGCCAGGACTATGTGGTTTGCCCTGATCAGCCCTGGCTGGACGGCATTAACGCCGGTGATGGGTTTATAAGGCAATTTGTTGCAATGCCCCTGAGAATGGGTTTATACCGTTGAAGGGCAGGTATCAGGGAACGAAGATCATGGGGGGATTCAGATAATCGTATATGAACCCAAACCAGGCCTCTTTCCTGATAAACAACCGGAATATCAATCGGACAAGTCTGTCTTTTACAGTGTGAAAATAAAGTCGTGCTGCTGCACGGGTGAGATGGGTTTAGCTGCCGGGGGAAGGATGAAACAGTCCATATACCTGGATGATTATGGTATCGATACATGGGACCGGAATAATTATGGCAGGGTATATGTGCATATTGTCAACAGCATGATGTTTCGTGAAATAACGGGGCTGGAACCTCCGGAAACACCGGTTTCGGCCAAGACTTATACGGAATATGGATTCCCGTGGTTTGATCTCCTGGATGAAGGGAAGGGGGATGTGGCTGCTTCCGGTACGCTCTCAAAGGTTAAATCCGTTAAAGAAATGGATAAAAAGAAAGGGTTTTCGACCCAACAGGATGATTCCACCGTGGAAGTTCCGGAAGATCAGGTGAAAAAGACCAAGTGGGGTCCGGATATTGTGAAGGATGGGGCGTGGTAAAAAGTACGGACCTAAAGGAGTAGATTTGAATTTTTTTTCAAAAGAAGAAAAAGTGAGCCAGATGACATCAGGAACTATGAGCAATACCTTTTTAGATGCACAAAAAGATTGGATAGTTTTCGTAGTTGCAGGCACCGAGGTGGCAAAGACATTTGAATTCAAAAACGTTTACAATATTAGTGAATTCATACATAATATTGTTAAGAGCGAAGTGGGGAAAATCGTCATGTAAAATCTAATTTCACCATTGTTTTTTCTTGACAATATTTTTTTTGTTGGTTTATTCTAAGTGTAAAGTATACCGACCCCATAGTGTTTAGGTTCTTACAGGAATGCAGAGGAGGTAAAATAATGTTCTTTTCGGGTCACGAGCAAAGGGCATAGTATGAAAAACGGTGATATTGTTATCTTTGTAATAAAAGATACTAAGAATAAAAAAGAACTGGTTCAGGACATATTGTTGGAGATAGATTGTGATATTGATTTGGACGTGGTAGTTTATACTCCGGCTCAATGGGAAAAATTTAAAGATGATAAAACAATGTTTGCCTATTGTATCAATAAGACAGGTGTGAGCATTGGTGGTTGGGAAGGAGATTTTCATGTTAGACAATCAAAAAATATCTTTAATTATAGAAAAACTCGTAAAGGCTTATCAGCCAAAAAAGATATATCTTTTTGGCTCATTCGCCTGGGGAAAGCCAAAAGAGGATAGTGACCTGGATATCCTTATTATTGTTTACCACTCAGAGAAAAAGCCATATAAAAGAATGAAACCCGCTTATCAGGCTTTAAGGGATATCAGGGTTTCAAAAGATATATTGGTATATACTGAAGAGGAATTCGAAACACTTGCAGCAGAACCATCTTCGTTGTTTTATAAAATAAAACTCCAGGGAGTGAAACTTTATGAAGCTGCATGAAGATTGGCTAGTTAAAGCTGAACATGATTTGCTATCTTCAAAGAAACTGATTGCGGGTGATGACCCAATCCTTGATACGGCAGCATATCATACACAGCAATGTGCTGAGAAATCATTAAAGGCATATTTGGCATATCACGGAAAACCTGTTATCAGAACTCACGATCTCAATGAGTTAGTTAATCAATGTGCTGACATTAATCCTAGTTTTGATTTTTTACATGACCTTGTTGATGAACTAAACCCTTATAGCACAATTTTTCGGTATCCCGGTGATTTATTAGTACCGGAGTACCCTGATGTGGAAACTGCTATTGAATATGCTGAAAGGATTATGAAGTTTGTGATAGAAAAGATAGACAAGGATAATAACTAAATTTTGCCAGGACGAGATGTACAAATACACTAAGTTCAGTCTAGAATTTATCAATAACAAATAGAAGGAATTCTTTGGGATTTGGCGAAATAAATATGGCACACAATTGATGTTGCATACTATGATCAAATTATAAATGCGCTTGCGGTTGACTCAAAAAACCGGGTAGTGCGCGATGTTAAAAGAAAAATGCCAACCGCTGGAATCATTTCATCCTTACAGTTTCTAAACGAAATGACTCCTCAATAAGCTGGAGACAGTTCACGCACGTTTGAGGGGCGTGTGGTTTAACCGTGAGGGTTCAAGTCCCTCCGACCGCACCAAAACGAAATTTTAAACCCTTATATATCAAACAAGGCTTTACGGGTGTTTACCAAGTGTAAACCACGTAAGGCCTTTTTTCTCATTGCTGTTTTCCTTGTGTTCCAATATCCCCCAGTAATCCCAGAAGCAACCGGAAGGGCCAGAATAGTAAATATTTGGGTGGACGGTGGTATTTCGCTATGGTATAATGTAGCAATAAGTGGCCTGGTGCGGAAATATTTCCCGTCGGTTTTCAACCCGTGCGGAGCGTCACGTCATGACTCTTGAAATGGGGGCATTGCCATGCACGTTGCATTTCGAAAAATCATGCTGATCAACCCACCGGCGGGGATCCGCCTCTGGGAGCAGCATAGTGAAAATCTCGGTCTCGGTTACTTGGCTGCTGTTCTCAGGCAGTTGGGATACCAGGCCAGCATCCTTGACGCATCGCTTTTCCGGCTCGGCATCTCCGCGACTCTCAAGCGAATTCGGCAACAACAGCCGGATGTGATTGGCTTTCGTTTGCTCGAAGTCAACGTACCACACGTAATCGGCCTGGTAGCGCGTCTGCGTCGCGGGGGCTACACGGGGCATATCACGGCGGGTGGGCCGGTCGCCACCATGATGGGGTCTGAGGTTCTTAAGCTAATCCCAGGCCTGGACAGCCTCATAGTGGGGGAGGGCGAGGAGACGCTGCCTGAGCTGCTGGCGGCCCTCAACTCGTCCGGCTCCCCGAGACCCTCCGGAGATATTTTCACAAGGATACTTGGCCTGTGTTATCGCGAAAGCGACGCCACCCTAGCCAACGAACCGCGCCCTCTCATCAACGATCTCGACGCGCTGCCTTTCCCGGCGCGGGATACGCTCCCACATATCCTCAGGTGGGGTCGGCTGCCGATGGTAATTTCTTCCCGGGGTTGTGACGGGCACTGTATCTTTTGTTGTCCTACCGCGATGTACGACAGGTCGCCCGGGCCAAAGTGGCGTCCGCGCAGCGCCGGTAACGTCGCTGACGAGATCGAAGATTTGCAGCGGCGCTACAACGTGAGCCATCTGGATTTTCTGGATGATAACTTCTTTGGTCGCGGTGAGGTGGGGGTTCGGAGGGCCTGGGATTTCGTCGAGGAATTGCGGCAGCGTAATCTGCGGCTCAAATTTTCGGTGGAGTGCCGGGTCGACAGCGTAGAGGAGGATCTCTTCAAGGCTCTGCGTGACGCCGGGTGCGTCGAGGTTCGCCTGGGCATTGAGTCCGGCGTGCAGCGCATTCTCGACCGCTACGGCAAGGGGACGACAGTCGAGAAAAACCGCGAGGTTCTGCTCAAGCTCAAAGAGTGGGGACTGCCGGTCAAAATCGGGTTCATCCCGTTTGACCCGACGATATCTTTGGAGGAACTCATGCAAAACGGGGAGTTCCTGCGCTCGGTCGGCAACCCCGAAGCTTTTAACTATAATAAGGTCGGAGTCCTGGTCGGGACTTCTCTGGAACGCCTGTTCGAGAAGGAGGGGCGCTTGAAAAAACCCAAGCCGTGGTTGCGTGAGTACACCTTTGATAATCCGACTGTGGCCTTTCTGTGGAAGGTAGTATACGGATATGCGATGACCAAGAGAGCGGTCATGAAGTTTGCCGATGGGTGGAAGGTGGGGCTGGCCGACCTCCAGGCCTTGCTCCGCGGGGAAAACGTCAAATGAAACAAAACGAAATGCGAAAGTCCTTGATATTCAAGGGCTTTTTTGCTTGTATAAACGAAAACACCTGCTTCGGACTAAAAATTTTATTTTCCTATAGTATAAAATTTGCTAAATGGGGGGAGTTATATTAGCCGAGTTTTTCATAATAAGTAAAGTGGAAGCCATCCAGAAGATGAATACATTTATCCTTGGCGCTATTGTTACATACACGATCAAACGTTACGGAGAGGAAAACAAAAAAGCTGTGGTTTAGCTTTGAAATTGTTCCAGATCAGGGTTGTTACACGCCTGCCTGCCAATCTTGCACAGTTCTTTCCATTCACCGTCAATTTTTACCCTGACAATGTCAGCGGTAAAATCGTTGTTGGTCCCGGATGTATTGGAGTTTTCCAGGAGAGATGAACCCACTCCATAAATATCAACCGGTACTCCAAGATCCTCGAATTCGTTTATCCTCTGAACGTTGAAACCACCTGTAGCTACTATTTTGACATCCTTACACCATCTTTTGGCCGCTTCCTGTGCATGAAGGTTGAGCGCCCAATCCTTCCAGGCTTTATCGATTGCTTCTCTGAGCGCCCAAACAAGTCTGGGGTTCACGCCACAATCCAGTTTTTTATCGCCCAGAGGAGGGAGTGAGATATCACGCATATTCCCGGCAGTGTCAGGTCTTACACCAAACAGCCTGTATTTTTCGGCCTCTTCTTTATTGCCGGTTTTAAAGATTTCCCAGTATTTATCCCACATCACCTGCATTACCTTTAAGGTTTCGCCTATACAGTCGTTATGGAAGTCTACCAGGGCAATCCGCTTTACGTCGATAGGCAGGTTTCTGGCAAACTGCAGGGTGGTTTCCACAGTATCCCCAAAGAAACATGCGATGCTTGCGTGAGCCATGGTGCCCCCGCCCCTGGAACCCCACCATCCGCCCTGAGTGTCAGTGGATACGGATGCCCGGGAGTTTTTATTGAATTTATGGTTATATGCCTGGACAGCCAGGAAATATGCATACCCATGCAGGGCCTGCAGTTTATAGTGGGCAAATCTGGCAGGGAAGAACAGGACATCCTTGCCGCGGGTGGCAACCATTACGTTATAGACATTGGTTGCTACCCTGGTGGCCTCGGTCAGCACCCCCAGGATCGTGGTTTCGAGGACGGCAAAATCCCGGTAACGGCCCCGGACCCTAAGTACCGGCTGTACTTCAAGCGGGTTTCCGCTGTAATAGGAGAAGGTCCCATCATGGACAGCATCCACTTCCAGTTGGTTATATGTATTGACAAATTTGCCATCTTTGTCAAAGTAACCGGTGCATTCTTCCAGGATGGCCAGGGCCTCGTCAACACCGGCAACTACGCTGAATGGTTTCCGGCGGGTAAAAAACTGCATCTCAATAATGACATTACCGTTGTTAATTTCGCCGACAGGGATATCGCTGTTTCCGGTGAACATGTAGCCTGGTTCGGATGCCAGAGCATCCAGGACCATAACTGTGTTACCGAAATATGCGTCGCTGAACCAGCCTTTCCGCATCCGTTCCACATCAATCTGGAACAGTTCTTTGGGCAGACGTTTATGGTCAAATATGCTCACGGTTACCATCTCCTTTGTTTTAAAGATTCAAAGTATTTCACGGAAATACCGGGGCAGAAAAATCACTGAGTTCATATATCTATTATATGACAACTGAGTTGACATATCTATCATAACTGAATTTTTTACGAATAATCCGGAAAACAGGAAGGTAATTATTAAAATTTGCCGAAGAAAACAATATTACCGCTTAGCCTTTGCAAAGCGCAAATGTAAGGTGTGTGGTCCATGAGGATTTTTCGGATTCCGGCCGCCATTAGAGACATTTGTAGAAAAAGTAGTGCCTTGATAACAATAGATTTTGAATGTTATCACTGCAGGAAACCTGTTAGAGGGACGGAAGAGGAAGCTAAATGTGATCAATGTGGTCGTTTGTCATGCCGCCGGTGTCTTATTAAGTGTGAAGAATGTGGACAGAAAATCTGCTATGACTGTCATGTAATGTGCCGCGGCTGTTATTCAATAATATGCCCGGGCTGTGCCCCCAAATGCCGGCAGTGTGGTCGTCCTGTATGTTTGGGCTGTTCACTTACCTGTGACAAATGTTTTGGTCAGTTCTGTTCGGGCTGTATCCTCAAATCTACAGGGAGGCTGTCATATATCTGTCCTGGGGTCACGGATTACGAAATGCTTTGTGATGCATGTTTTCAGGAATTTCCTGAATTTCAGACTGCCGTGAAAAATGAGGCCGGGATAACTGTGCTCTTGGAAGAGAGCCATAAGCAGTGCCCCAAAACTCATTTAGCAACATCACTGTTTGAAGAAAAAGAGGAAGCCCTGAAGGCGCTGCGCGTAACTGCGGCCTTTCTTATGTTGGATACCGTAGCGGGAGTCAGGTACATTAAACACAAAATTTATAACGGAAATTATGTTAGTTTTGTCTGGCAGGCAACAGGAACCGCTTATGACAGCAGCATTTCTGAGCCCTGATGACCGCATTTCAGACCGGGAAAACCGCATTTCAGACCGGGAAAACCGCGTTTGGGGATAATTTTGTACAATTGTTACCTAAAAAGTGGTAGGCTGATTACAAGTAAATGCCAACCGTGGGAGGCTGAGGCAATGGCTTTGATTATGGTTATTGAGGAAGATGAACTGATAAGGTCAATACTCTGTGAAGTAATTGAACAATCAGGTTATGATGTTATTGAGGCTCCCGATTGTGAGTCCGGAGAGCGGCTGTTCCAGAAAAAGCATGCCGACCTTGTAATAGGTCACCTTTGCGAATCCGGCAGCGGTGTTCCGGACGGAATTACCCTGTTAAAAGAAAAATTTCCCGATGCGAGGATAATTACCATGGCCGGCAGGAAGACTGAAAGTACTGAGACGACAGGGTTGATGAGTACTATCCGCACTCTGACCAGACCGTTCAAACCACAGGAAATGATGCGCCTAATCAGAGAGATGGTGTTGAATCAGAAGGTTTCGGCGGAATAGGTGCAAGCAGACAAAAAATGATAAAATCAATAGTAATATGACGATCTCCTCGGAAAATGGTTCGGGGAGATTATTTGTTCTTTAACAGCAGAGACGGAGGAGGGGTTTTGCAAAGAATGACGAAAAATGTTATAACAGTAATTAGCTAAACAAAGGGCTAAAATAATGACATAATTTAATGAGGTGGATAATGTTCTGGTTAATAGGAATACTGGCGCTGTTCCTTTTTGTTGCTGCCTATTTTCAGCGGGGATGGAACAGGGTTATGTTGATTTTGCTGGGGATAGCGATTATTGAATTGAAATCACTGGCAGTGGGTATCAAGGTTTTTAGTTTAACTGTAATCTTAATTGTGGTTTTTTACTTCCTATTTCCTAAAAAGAAGAAATATTAGAAAAGAGGGAAATTTAGGAAGTATTCAGACTCTTTAAGGAAATTCTACTGGTGATAACTGCGGCAATTATCATTATTTTTGCCTTGAGCTTCATTGTTATTTATAAACTTGCTGACATGATGGCCAGGCCCATGTTTATAGACGGGTTGACAGGTACATACAACCATAAGTTTTTTCAGGAGACTCTGACCGGGGAAATTAACAGAGCGGCGAAAACAGGGAAGCCTTTGAGTATGCTGATGATGGACCTGGACCGGGAAACAATTACGGTTTTGACCGGGAAACTATGAAAACGCCGGCAGATTTTAAATTTCATGAATAAAAATCCTAAAAAATGTAACAATGTAATAAAAATAGATTAATTTTCCTGCGGCATAAAATTTTTAAAAGCTGACAGGGAAAAATACCTCCTGTGTCGAAAGATTATAATGACAATTACATATTGTATAATGAGATGCCTGAATTAAGATGGTCGTTTAAATTTTAAGGAGGGGTTGGCGATGTGTTTTTATTACTATGATGAGGAGCGGGGAATAGCTTACAAGGTGACTCCCGTGAAGGCCTCAGTTGCAAGTAGTGATGAGTCTATTGTGGTCCACACGGATGTTAAGGTAACTAACCTTAAAAAGGAAAAAATCCGAAGAACCTTATCCCAAATGTACCCGTCTGACCAATACGACCTTGATTCAGCAAAAAAAATCTTTGCAGATACAATGTTATCCAGGTTTATCAGCGGCGCCAGGAAAATATCCGAACAGGAATACCAAACCATAAACTCCAGGTATGAAGCCTAAGTACATAACAATGAAAAATAAGTACATAACAATGAAAAAAAAGGAATTCCCAAACTCCATAATGATATCAAAAGAAAGTACCGGGACAGTCTCGATAAAAAAGAGACGGCCCCGGTACTTTTTAGTTGACCTGTAATCATGGCAGTGCTAAAATATGACTGGAGAATATAAATGACCATAGTCATATAACACCAAAGATATCAATTATTATTAAAAGAGGTGGGGAGATGGAACAGCAGACCCGCAGGGAGAGAAAAAAGGAAGAGACAAGACAGAAGCTTCTTGATGTGTCCTTTAGTTTATTTGTGGAGCAGGGATATGACAATACTACGGTAGACCAGATTACTGAGAGAGCAGATATAGGGAAAGGAACATTTTACAATTATTTTCCTTCTAAAGAAGCAATCCTGCATGAATTCATGGAGAACCTGAGTGTGCAGAGAAGTGAGAAAATCTGGGATGATGTCATGGCGCTTCAAGATACCCGGCAGCGCCTGGCCAGGACTTATCAGAGTCTGGCCGCTTGGTTTGAGGAATATCCCGAACTAATCAGAGTTTACCAGTTGGAGAGGGTAAATACTAAACTCAATGACCCCCTCAATTATAGAATGCACTTTGAACTATTTATTGCTGAAATATTAAAAAAGGGTCAGGAAATGGGAGACATCAGAGGGGATATAGATGTAATGGAGATGGTGGACCATCTGATGGGCATCACAATGATGATTATGTGCCGCTGGTTTGAGTCTGGCACCGGCCAGGGGCTGTACCGTCTTTACATGCGAGGTGTGGATTTTTTCCTTATCGGGGCGCTGAGCGCTGACTAGTGTTGAGTTCGGACTAGCGCTGACTGATTATGGCACATAACCGGAATGGGGGAGCGTAATGGGAAAAAATGTGTACTGGTTAACGGAAATTTATCAGGATGATACTGATAAAGTGGGTGGAAAGGCAGCCAACCTCGGGGACCTGGCCCGGAACTTGCCTTGCCCGGCCGGGTTCTGCCTGGTGTCGGAGGCCTACTTTCAGAACCTGAAGCATTATGGTATAGACCAAAAAATCAGGGAAAAACTGGCCCTGATTGATACCGGGAATATCGAAGCCTTGGAGCAGGCAAGTCTGGAAATCGGTGAGATGGTTACGGCGATGCCTCTGCTGCCGGATTATGAGAATGCCCTGATTGTTGCTTTTAACCGCCTGGCCGAAGGCAAAGAAGAACTGCGGGTTGCTGTCAGGTCATCGGCTACTGCTGAAGACCTGGTGGGTGCGTCTTTTGCCGGCCAGCAGGAAACGTTTCTGGAAGTAGAGGGCATAGAAAATGTCCTTCTGGCAGTTAAGAAGTGCTGGGCCTCCCTGTGGACCACTAGGGCTATCCACTATAGGGAACGCAACGGTTTTGAACACCATCTGGTTAAAATGGCGGTAATTGTCCAGGAGATGATTCCGGCACAGGTGGCAGGAGTTATGTTTACTGCTAATCCGGTAACTAACTCCCGGGAAGAGATACGTATTGAAGCTGTCAGGGGCCTGGGGGAGCAGTTGGTTTCGGGACATGCTGCCGGTGATGTCTATGTGCTGAAGAAAAGCGGTGAAGCCAATATTGACCTGGTTTCCAAGGATATTGTAGATCCCGGAAGCGGTCAGATGCTTACAGATTATGATATCAGGGAACTAGCACATACCGGAATAAAAATCGAACGTTACTATGGCAATTATCAGGACATAGAATGGGCTTATTGCCGGGGTGAAATGTATTTCCTGCAGACCAGACCCATTACTACCCTGAGAGATGAAGACCTGCCTGATATTGACGGTTCTGCCATGAATAAGGACAGGCAGGAAGTAATGGCCTGGGTTGCCGAGCGGTTTCCGGACCCCATTATGCCCATTGACGGGGTAGTAGTCAAGGTGCTTTTCATGGCCCAGTTTGAGGCCATGCAGAATTTTGGCTATACCATCGGTGAACCGGACTGGAGCCGTGTTGACCGCGGGATTTTTCCGGAATTCTTCGCGCCTCCGACAATCAGGCCTGGCTTTAAACGGTTTTGGCAGTGTTTCAGGGTGGGCAAAACATTAGATTCCGACCCGGCAGGGGAATGGGCCGCAGAACAGGTATACCTCCTGGAAATGCTTGAAAAGCTGAAGAGAAGAGACATGTCTGCACTGCCTCTGGAGGTTGTCCTTGACTATATTACTGAGGGATTACATCATTTCCACTATTTTAATGTTTTAAGATACAAGTATTTTGCGCAGAACAGGATTCCCAGCGCCATTCTTCTGAGATGGCTGCGCTTTATGTTCCGGGATAAGGCTGAGGCTGTGGCTGTATATGAGAAGCTGGTTACCGGGCTTGACAATGCAACCCTCCGGACCAACCGGGCAGTTCGGGAATTGGCTGCAGAGGCGGTCAGGAGCCGGGAGGTAAGCGCTCTGTTTGAAAATGTTCCTCCTGATAAAATCCTCACCCAGCTAGAGGAAACTGAAGCCGGACGGGAATTCCTCGGTAAATTCCGTGAATTCCTGCTTGAATTCGGAGAGCGGGAAACAAATATGGGGCTCGGCGGGATAGGTTCTCCTACCTGGCAGGATTCGCCGGAAGTCGTTTTTGGCATCATCAGAGCCATGCTGGATGAGGACCCTGATGAATTCAGGAGCAGGGAAGCGGATAGGGCCGGAAAGGCCCAAAAGGCCGAAGAACTGGTAAGCTCCCGGCTGTCAAAGGGCATCTATGCACTGTTTAATGCCAAAAAAATGTTTCGAAAACTGGTCAGACATGCCCGGAGTTTTGCAGCATTCAGGGAAAACAGCCATTATGATGTGACGCGGAGCTTGCATGTATTCAGAATACTATTTGCCGAACTGGGTAAACGCTTTGTGAGGATGGGACTTGTCAAAGACCCTAGAGATATCTATTACCTGACCTATTTTGAAATCAAGGATATTCTCCTCATCATATATCACGGGCTTGAGGAGGTTAATGTAAAGGAACTGAATGCCAGGATTATGTCAAGGAAGGATGAACAGGTGCGCCGGATGGCACGCTGGAGCATGCGCAGCCAGCCCGTCAGCGATTCTGAGGTCATCAGGGGAGTGCCGGCCAGCCAGGGCCTGGTAAAAGGAATTGCCAGGATAATCAAAGACCCGGGGGATTTCCACCGGGTTAGGAAGGGAGACATCCTGGTAGCTCCATATACGAACCCTGCCTGGACCCCGTTGTTTACCACTGCGGCAGGTTTGCTTGTGGAAACCGGGGGAGCTGCTTCCCATGCGGCCATTATTGCCAGAGAATATGGCATTCCGGCAGTTATGGGTGTTATCAGAGCAACTGAAATGTTCCAGGATGGGGAACCGATTTCACTTAATGGCACCACAGGCGTGATTCAGCGTGCTTGATTTAACAAAGGACCGGGTTGTTTATCCCGGTCCTTTAATTAATAATGATTATGAGTTATAATGGGAAAGTCATAATTATTTATTCTTGGTTTCTTTTTCATCAATCAGTGGGTTAACCATTTGGGGAATACCGGCAGTCCGGAATGGTTTGTCAACCGTAATGGTTTTGGGCGCCTTGGTAATAAATGTTGTGGCAGCTGCAGCAACACAAAGAACAGCTGCCACTAAAAAAGCTGTATTGTAAGACCCTGTGGCATCAACGATCTTACCTGCTACCATGGAACCAAACACACCACCCACACCCCAGGCGGTAAATACCAGGCCATAGTTGACCCCGAGGTTCTTGGTGCCAAAATAGTCAGCTGTTGTTGATGGGAACAGTGACAGGTTCGAACCATAGTTAAAGCCTACAAACAGCGCACCTGCAATCAGCAGCGGCACTGTGGTTGCTTTTGCCAAAAGCACCATAACAATCGCCTGCAGGGTAAATACCAACAGCATGGTGCGGGTACGACCAAGTTTATCGGAAACTACACCGGCGATAATACGGCCGCCGGCGTTGCCTATGGCAAGAATGGCCACCAGGATAAAACCAAGTTCGGTGCCGGGAAGCTGTTTGCCGGCAATCTTAGCCATATGACCGATTATCATCAGTCCTGCAAAGGATGCAAAGGCATACATCAGCCAAAGCAGATAGAACTGCGGGGTTTTCATCATTTCATGCCATTCGAAATCATGCTTCTTATTAGCTGATGCGGCAGCCTTGCTTTGTACGGGCATGCCTTTGGGGACAAAACCTGCCGGTGGGTTAACCAGGAACTGGGATAACAGAACGCTAACGATGAAGAAGGCAATCCCCAGAATCATAAATGTTTTGCTGATACCTACATTTGCCAACAGGTTGTTTGTGAGTGGGGAAATATATACGGATGCCAGACCAAAACCGCTGACGACAATTCCCGTGATCAGGCCTTTTTTGGCCGGTGGGAACCACTTGACGGCCGGCGGGGTAGCAGACGCATAACCAAGGCCGATACCTGTACCGGCAAGGATACCAAAGCCGATTATCATAAGTGTATTATCACCTTGGGAAGCAAAGCTGGAAATAATCATACCGATACCTGTCAGGGCACCGCCTAAGGATGCCACTATCTTTGGCCCGTATTTGTCCTGGGCTCTTCCGGCAAAGACCATCATTACAGCAAAAACTCCGCAGGCAACAGCATAAGGCTTGGAAGCCATAGTTGCACTCCAGCCCCAATCATTGGTAAGAGATTTGGCGATAACACTCCAGGCATATAAAACACCGAGAGCTAGATTAATTCCTGTTCCGGATAGGGTAACAAGCCACCCTTTGCCGGCTGACTGACTAGAACTCATGTAAATACACACACCCCTCGAATAGATTTTTGAAGCAGTTTTGACCTGGATATCTGACCGTAACTCTCCCCCCAAGGAAAAACGGCGCCATATCTACAGGAAAGCGCTTCTCGGTACACTTTCGTTTTAATTCTCTTTGTAGTAGGTGATCAAAGCACCCCCTTCGAAAATGCCTTATTGCCCTTTTGCTCTATTGTCCACATATAATCTGCCCGTGCACAGAGCTTTACCTGTAATAGATTCTATCATCGGCCCAGGCAGATTGCACTTGTTTATCCTTTAACGGTTCCACATCAGGGGGGAATGGTTGTTTTCAACAGGTAAGCGGGAAATTAACCGGCAGTTTACCGGTCTCAACAGCTAAAAATGACCGGTAAACGGTCGAAAAATAGAATAATAGTGGTTGACAACATTGAAAACATGTCTTATTATTTAACTAGGTTAAATAATAAGTGGGTTCTAAACGCCGCATTTATAACGGCTTAATACTATATTAGGGGAGATTGTAATGGATTTTGAAACATTACAGACAGTAGACAGGGACATCGGACTTTTTGTAGCCATAGTGAGGGAGCTTCTTTCACAGGGGATTGTGGAAGAGGTTTGCAATGAGCAGCTCACAGTAGGGCAGGTCAGGTGTCTCTGCCTTATTATGGCCCATGAAGTGGTTACGGTTGGAGATGTGTCCAGGGGACTGGGGATAAGTTACCCGGCAGCTACCAAGGCCATATCACGGCTGTCAGAAAAGGGGCTGGTGATAAGAAAACACGACCCTGAGGACCGGCGGAATATTTTTGTGGAGATTACCCCTCTGGGACAGGAGGTTACCAGCAAGGTTAAGCCCGAAAAGCTGAAAAGACTGGGGTCACTGCTCAATAAAATGCCCCCAAAGGACCTGAAGAACCTGAGGAGGGGTATTGAGTCATTCCTGCTGGCTGCGGTCACTGATGATGAGCTGTTCCCTCAGATATGCCTGCACTGCGGCAAAGAACATGTGGAAAACTGTATTCTCTCAAGTGTCAAGTGCCGTAAAATTGAGGGTGTTAAGGATGGGCCGGGCTAAGACAATTATTACTGTGAAATTATGCTTTGTTGTGATATTTTGAATTTTTGGGAGGAGGATGTCGAAGTGGAACTTATGGAAGGCGAATTGGAACAAATTCAGTCGGCTGTTGGAGAAGTTCTGGCAAAGTTTGATTCAGACAGTGAACAGCTTCTACCAATCCTGCAGGGAGTCCAGGGGAGGCTGGGATACCTTCCCCGGGAAGCTATGAAGATGGTTGCCGCTGCCGTGGAGATTCCTGAAGTTGATGTTTACAGTGTAGGAACCTTTTACAATCAGTTCAGGCTTAGTCCGCCCGGTAAAAACCAGGTTAAGGTTTGTATGGGCACAGCCTGTCACATGACAGGGGGCAAGATTATCATGGATTCCTTTGAACGCCGCCTGGAAATCGAAGAAGGCGAGACCACCAAGGACCGCGAGTTCAGCCTGGAAAGGGTAGCCTGTGTCGGCTGTTGTGCGCTGGCCCCGGTTGTTCTGGTTAATGAAGAGGTAGAGGCCAAGGTTAGGCCGACCAGGGTTGACGGTATCCTGCTGGGACTTGGGAAGGAGCTTCCCGGGAAGGCAGCCAAGGCACAGCCGGAAGAGGGTGATGCCAGGTGAGCGCTGAGATGACTGTGATGGGGTCCAACTATCAGGAACTGAAAAACCGTGCCTCCGAAAAGGCCGGGATGCTGCAGGAAAAACCTTATGTGATGGTAGGAACCGCAACCTGCGGCCGGGCCGCAGGAGCATTGAAGATACTGGATACTTTTAAAGAACAGGTCCAAAAGCACCAGATAGAGACAGAGGTTATTGAAGTAGGCTGCTTGGGACACTGTTATGCGGAGCCCATGGTTATTGTATATAAACCAGGTTTTCCCACCCTCTGTTATGGTAATGTTGACGAGGGTATTGCCTCCCGCCTGGTTTCCGATTTTTTGGTTGGGGATGACCCCTGTTTTGAATTTGCCATGGCAGCCCTGGAACCTAACGACTTTTTTCCTACCTTTGCCGATTACCCGCGCGGAGTCTATGAACAGAAGATTGTCCTGGAAGCCTGCGGCCTGATTGACCCGGAAGAGATAGATCACTATATCGCCCGTGAGGGTTACAGCGCTCTGGTGAAGACGCTGGCTGCAGAACCGGGTGCGGTGGTTGATGAGATCAAGGACTCACTGCTGCGAGGCAGAGGTGGGGCAGGTTTCCCCACCGGCAGAAAGTGGGGGATATGCCGAGATGCTGAGGCAGATGTCAAGTACGTTATCTGCAATGCAGATGAAGGAGACCCCGGGGCCTTTATGGACAGGGCGCTCCTGGAATCAAACCCGCATCAGCTGATTGAAGGCCTGATTATTGCGGCATATGCTGTTGGCGCATCTCAGGGATATATCTATGTGAGGGCAGAATATCCGCTGGCCATTAACAGGCTTCGCACTGCCCTGCAGCAGTCGCGTGCCAACGGATTATTGGGTGAGAACATCCTGGGCAGCGGATTCAGTTTTGATATCCGGATTTTCCAGGGGTCAGGCGCCTTTGTCTGCGGAGAAGAGACTGCTCTGATAGCTTCAATTGAAGGCAAACCAGGTATCCCCAGCCACAGACCGCCATTTCCGGCAGTATCAGGACTGCGGGGGAAACCGACTCTGATAGATAATGTTAAGACCCTTTCATATGTGCCCCACATTATCCGCAATGGCGCCGATTGGTTTAAGGGCATCGGAACACCGGAAAGTCCGGGAACTGCCATTTTCGCCCTGGCCGGCAAAGTTGTCGGCACCGGCTTGGTGGAGGTGCCCATGGGTACTTCACTGCGGACGCTGATTTATGATGTGGGTAATGGTATTAAGGATGACAAGGCGTTCAAAGCTGTCCAGATAGGCGGGCCGTCCGGAGGCTGCCTGCCGGAATCAGCTCTGGACCTGACAATAGATTTTGACTCCCTGCAGCATGCTGGGGCAATGATGGGGTCAGGAGGCCTCGTTGTTCTGGATGAAGATGACTGTATGGTTGAAATAGCCCGTTTCTTCCTGGAATTTACCCAGAATGAATCCTGCGGCAAGTGCACCTTCTGTCGTCTGGGCACCAAGCAGATGCTTGAAATCTTAACAGATATCACCAAGGGACAGGGCAAGCCTGAAGATCTGGACCTGTTGTGGGAACTGGCTGAAGATATCAAGGCCGGCTCCCTCTGCGGCCTTGGGAAAACGGCTCCCAATCCTGTCCTGAGTACCCTCAGGTTCTTCAGGGACGAGTATGAAGTTCATATTCATGAGGGACGCTGTCCCGCACGCAAATGCAAGGACCTAATCACTTACCGGATTGTTGCCCAGAAATGCAGCAAGCTGTGTGATGCCTGTATTGCCAGCTGTCCGGTGGAAGCAGTATTTACCAGGCCAGATATGCTTAAGGAAATTGACCTGGAGAAGTGTGTCAAGTGTGACAACTGCCTGGTAACCTGCCTGCCGCTGTATGATGCCGTGGAAAAAGTCTCACCACCCATAACCGTGGCAGTGGAAGGGGGTAGCGTAAGTGAGTAACAATATCGGAAACAATAACGGAAACAATGACAGTAACAACACTGGCAGCAATATTGGCGGTAAAGGGAAAATGGTAACTATAACGATTGATGATAAGAAATATGATGTTCCTGAAGGCAGGAGGCTCCTGTGGGCGGCCCTGGACAACGGCATATATATTCCCCACTTATGCGGTATAGAAGAGGAAGAGAAGCCATCGGCAGGCTGCCGCCTGTGTTTTGTGGAGATTGACGGGCTTGTGAATCCGGTCACTTCATGTACCCAGCCTGTAAAAGAGGGCATGATTGTACGGACCCGCAGTAAGCGTATAGACAGGATGGTTAAAAACGGTTTTGAGCTGCTCCTTTCCAATCACAGGATTGCCTGCGGTAAGTGTGCTGCCAACGGCAGCTGTGAACTGCAGAAGATAGCTAAAGAGAGAGGACTCAAACTAAGGGTCAGCCGGATGCGGAAACTCGATAACGAAGCCCCGGTGGATGACAGCCTGGAAAAATTCTCATATGACCCGGCCAAATGTGTTCTCTGCGGCCGTTGTGTGTGGGTTGACCATAACAAGGCCAAGGTGGGGGCAATCGGGTTGGTCAGGAGAGGTATGGCCCGCCGGGTGGCTGTCTTTGGTGAAACCACCCTCGCAGAATCCAACTGCACCCAGTGTGGTGAATGTGTTCAGGCCTGCCCGGTGGGCGCTCTGGCTATGAAGAAACAGTAGGGAAAAAAGGGTGATGCCAGGCATCACCCTTTTTCCTTATCAGACATCCCCTTTGAGGTCAGGTTATTGGGAGCTGTTTTAAAGGGGTTGTTTTTCATAAATTCCTCTGATGGTTCCAGGTCGTGTTTTCCCTCTACGACAAGCTCGCCTTTGCTTTGCAGCATATCGGGCATAGGATTTCCCGGGTCGTATACCTGTGGTCCCTTGTCCCCCGGTTGCTTGGAATGCTTTCTCTTTTCCATGTGTAAGCCCTCCTTATTATTTTTTCGCTCAATCATATGCGTGGGAAAAGCCTGGCAGGTGAGGTGTTGTACAAGATTTTCCTTGCACTGCCGCCGTTATGAGTCTTAACTGCGAATCACCGGCAACAAGGCGGGGAGTCCCCGCATGTCCGAAGATGGCGAAAGCCGCCGGGAAGTTTTGGCTCGCCAAAACGAGAGGCGGCCATCCTTCAAATTAAACCCAATGAGCCATCGAGTTCGGGGACGCTGCCTTGTTGCCGGGGGAGGCAGTTTAGACTCATAGGCGGCAGTGCGGAAAATCAGTACAACACCTCACCTGCCTCTTTACATTAGTTTACCTAGGTATTATTATTATATTGGACTTGCCAGACTCAAACAGTATAAATAAACAAATGAGAGGTCAGGAAAATGTGTATTTCTGTAGTTATTGCATTAAATGCCGATAAGCAGCAGGCTGATGCCATCAGGGAGCGGGTCAGACAGTTGGGGGAGTCATATGGGTATGGTATTGCCATGGGCAAAGATAAACTGCTGCCTGGGGCCGGGGAAGAGGTTTTTCGGGTACTTTCTCATCCGGAAATAATTTTTGAGGTTCACGACCCGGCTGAACCACACTGTGCCTGTGATATTGACCACGATATCCGGATTGCTTCCAAACTGGGTGAAAGAAACCGTTTTTTTGATTTTGTGGGGGAGACTCTTGACGGCAGTGATGTGAAGTCAGTATCTGTCTTGTTTTTTCAGGATGAGCTGCCAAATGGAGACAATGTAAGAAAACTTTCAGGGACCTATGAGGATTTTGTGATAACTTTAAATACGTGGCACACATGGCAGGTTGCAGGCTTTGAACCTACCAGGGAAGCACACTTTATCGCAGATGAATCTCCCCTGCTGTTTACATTTACCGATAAGAGAAGCCTGCAGTGAAACATAAGTGCATAAATAAGAAATACACCTCCCATATTATTATAGGAGGTGTATTTAATTGGAAACATATGTGATTGGCAGAATCGACAGGGCAAGAGCAGATAATGGGGATATCGACGGAGTTATTGACAGGCTTTCCCCAGTGGGTTACCAGTTTAAGACTGAACCTTTGGGCTATGAATTTACCAAGTTTGGCAGGGTGGAATCGGTCATCACTGAGATGGTGCCGGTGTGTGAAGATCATGGGCTTGATGTTGAAGATTTCAGCATGGTGGAACACCGTAAGAGTGACGGTTCAGAGAGGAGCAGGTACGAGCAGGGGAAGATAGTGAGAAGATAATTTTATCGGAATCATTCTGAATTTAGCAGGTATTTTGTTAAAATGTGTTGAAAAATTAAATATAAGCACATTGCGGCAGCCAGGTTGCAGAAGCCCGGCGGGTGAAAGGAGTTGGCTTAGCTGTGGGTGTACCGGAGTTGGATTTTATTAGAAGTGTGTTTGACGGTATCAGGGAGGGTATCACGGTAGTTGATAAAGACCTGAATGTTTTGCTGGTAAACAGGGCCAAGACCGATTTGCATCCTGATGCCATGCCAATCGTTGGGAAAAAATGCTACCAGGCTTTTCACTGTCAGGAGGAACCATGCGCCGGTTGTCCGGTGGTCAGAGCTTTTGAAACGGGAAGACAGCAGAGAATAGAAAGACTAACTGTAAATAATGGGTTGAAAGAATGGCTTGAGCTTTACTCTTTTCCCATGATCGGAGCAACCGGCACAGTCGAATATGTGGCGGAACACTGCCGTAACATTACCGACCGTAAAGAAGCTGAAGAGGCCTTGAGAGAGAGTGAAGAACGCTACCGTGACCTTTTTGAAAATGCCAATGATATGGTACATATCCTGGATCATGAGGGCAGAGTCCAGTATGCCAACAGCGCTTGGAAGAGCGCCATGGGCTATTCCGATGAAGAAATAAAGAACCTGAGGATATTTGATATCGTACACCCGGAATACAAGCCAAAGCTGAAAAGCTTTTTTGGCAGGTTGATGTCCGGTGAATCTATAAAAAATGTAGCGATGGTATTTGTGGCCAAAGACGGGAGTTTGGTTAATGTAGAAGGGAATGTTAACTGCCGCTTCCAGGAAGGCAAGCCATTATCAACAAGAGCAATATTAAGAGATGTTACAGAACGCAAAGCAGCTGAACGGAAGCTTCGAAAGGCCATGGATGAGGCCACGGCTGCCAACCGTGCCAAAAGTGAATTTCTGGCTAATATGAGCCATGAAATCCGGACCCCTATGAATGGCATTATCGGGATGACTGAGCTGGCTCTTTCTACTCAGCTGACTCCGGAACAAAAGCAGTATCTGACAATGGTAAATAGTTCGGCAGAATCGCTCCTGAGGATAATCAATGATATCCTGGATTTCTCAAAAATAGAGGCAGGCAAGCTTAGTCTTGAAGACGTTCCCTTTGACTTAAAAGAGCTGTTAAGTGAAACTGTGTTAAGTTTTGCGGTCACGGCATATGAAAAAGGAGTCCGGCTGGTTCACGATGTTGATAGCGCTGTTCCACGGGTATTAAAGGGTGATCCTGACCGATTGAAGCAGGTTCTGGTGAATTTAATAGGGAATGCTGTGAAGTTCTCTCATAAAGGTGAGATATCTATCAAAGCGGAGAGTGTTGGCGGCAATTCCAAGGGGTCACCATGTTCCATCCTTTTTTCAATCAGGGACCAGGGCATTGGGATTCCGGAGGACAAGATCGGCAGGATTTTTGAGACCTTCTGCCAGATTGACAGTTCATCCAGTAAGCGGTATTCGGGAACCGGATTGGGACTTGCTATATCCAGAAAAATAGTAGAAATGATGCATGGAGCAATATGGGCTGACAGCAGAGAAGGTGAGGGCAGCACGTTCTCCTTCACAGTCAGGCTGCTTGTTCCCGAGAAGACAAATGATGTTGTTCCGGTCGACAGTCCCGGCAGCACGACGGACCGTTCCGAAGCGTGCTTAGGATGCCCTAATCCGGTACTTGACAGGCAGTTAACTATTCTCCTGGCTGAAGATAATGAAATTAACCGTAAGCTTACTGAAGTTGTTCTACAGAGGCAGGGATGGCGGGTTTTAACTGTTTCTGACGGCCTGGAAGCAGTAAATAAAGCCAAGTCAGAGGTATTTGACATCATTTTGATGGATATTCAAATGGCTAATATAGATGGCTTTGAAGCGACCAAAGCAATCAGGGAGCATGAGCGGAAGGTTGGTAAACATACGCCGGTGGTGGCGTTGACGGCTTATGCCATGAAGGGTGACCGGGAAAAATGCCTTATGGCCGGAATGGATGGGTATCTTTCTAAACCCATTAGAATGCATGAGCTTTACGATGTTATTGAAAAACATCTTCAAACAAAGCCTGCAGATTTAACCGGCATAGCCAAAAATCTTGAAGGGAACGGCCAACTGCTGGCAGAACTGGTTAATAGTTTTATAGATGATTTCCCTGGACAGCTTGAACAGATACGCAGCTTCATAAATGCAGAGAATATCAGAGCTGCGGGGCGTGCTATGCACACTTTTAGAGGGGCTGCTTCAAATTTCGGGGCAGTTGAAGCCTGCCGCCTGGCGCTGGAGATAGAGAATTTGCTGCAGCAGGGTGATGTGGTCGGAGCTGCAGAAGTGTTATCCATGCTTGAAAAGGAAATGGACAGCGTGAAATCGTATCTGGGGCAGCTTTAATGGATACCTGCTTTAAGAGGAGGGAGATGGGAAATGAAAACCTTAATCGTAGAGGACGATTTTATCAGCAGGCGTCTCCTGCAGGCAATTCTTAGTCCCTATGGGACATGTGATACAGCGGTTAATGGGAAGGAGGCTGTTGAGGCATTTACCAGGTCATGGGAGGGAAACTGTCCCTATGACCTGATATGTCTGGATATATTGATGCCTGAAATGGATGGTCATGAAGTTCTTAGCGAAATAAGGCGTACAGAAAATCAGAGGAATCTCAACAGTGCAGAAGCAGTTAAAGTAATCATGACAACGATGCTTAAGGACCCCAACAATATTATGAAGGCATTTAAGAATAACTGTGAAGAATATCTGAGTAAACCGATAGAAAAGCAAAAACTGCTCCAAAAAGTAAGAAAAATGGGTCTGATTGAGTAAATATAGTACTTTTGTACATACCTTTTGGGACATGACGCAAAAGTTATTTAAGTGTTACAATGTGAACAGGGATTGTGCCTGAAAATACAAACCTGGGGTTGAAACACTATGGATAACTTAAAGACAGTAAAACGTCCGGGTCCCCATAAAGTAGGTAAATATGCTATCGCCGCGGTAATTTCAGCCGGGGTGTTTGTTTTGTTTATGATGTTATGGTATTATGTGCCGGCAGCCGGAAGCAATGAGTCCGCTTATTGTGCCCGCTGCCATGCTATGACCCCCGAATACCTGACCTGGCAGCAATCCAGTCATGCTCAGTTTCAGTGCAAGGACTGTCACCGGGAATCAGGGATGCAGAATTTCTTAAGCTATCAGGGTAGAATTATCGGTAATATATTTTATCCCGCCGCCAGGGATACCGGGAAAAACGAGGATGCAGGCAGTAAATCCGGCATGGCGGCAGTTTCTGATTCTGCCTGCCTTGGCTGTCATTCAGAAAACCGCAGTTACAGCCCATCTTCTGACACTGTAGTCCCTCATGAAAAACACCGGAAAGCAGGGGTTGGGTGTGCTGCCTGTCATGCAGGTGTGGCTCACGGCAGAATTGTAGAGAGAGGAATGACTGACAAAGTAAGTCCTGATGAATGGAACCAAGCTCTGGCAAAGGAGCAGATGGATTTTAAGTACACCACTCCCCGTATGGCGGTGTGCCTTGACTGTCACGGGAAGAGGCAGGTTACCGAAAAGTGTTCAGTATGTCATTCCCGGCAGATCGTGCCTGCAAGTCATAAATCTGAAGGTTTTGAGAGAGACCATGGCCAGATGGCCCAGGATGACTTTAAACCATGCAATCTGTGTCACTCTTACTCACTGACTAAACCTGTGGACCTGCTGGAGCTAAGCGTTAGGGAGTATATTAAGACAAACTCCTTCTGTTTCAACTGCCACCTGCAGAAACCGTCAACACATAAGGATGAGGATTTTGGGAAAATCCATGCTGAACTGACTAAAACCAGGGGTATTGAGAACTGTTTCGGCTGTCATGACCTTAATGAAAATAAAAATCCGCAGGACCGCGGCCCGGTAAACAAGGTTTACTGCAATAGCTGTCACTGGTTTGAATAAGCTTATCCCTTTGAAGAGAAAACTTATGCAAAAAACTTTGCCATATAGCGCTATAAAATATTTCACTTTACCCCAGATTATGGTAGAATTAAACTACCAACTGGAAAGGATTGAGTGGATTGGAAAAAATATTGAAGCAAATTCTGGCTAAAATAGACGGCATGGAGTCAAAAATGGACGGCATGGAGTCAAAAATGGACGGCATGGAGTCAAAAATGGACGGCATGGAGTCAAAATTAAATGAATTATATGAACGTAAAGATAAGATTGATGAGAGCCATGAATGGTTATCGGCCATGCATTACAGCAATCAAGTGCATAAAGCCGAAGTGGACCGGCTAAACCTCAAGGTCGCTACTGTAGAAGGAGCTTTGGTCGGCATGTCCAATAGTCTTGATCCCTTTAAAAAAGCTCAATAAACAAGGGCGCTCTTTATTGCCGGAACTCCAAATGAGGGGTTCCGGTTTATATTTTACATCCTGGGTTAAAATGGCCAGGGGGGTAACCCCCCTGGCCCCCCCAGAAACAATTGATAGAACACGAAACATATATAAATGCCGTAAGGTGTAAGTTGGATATTAAAGGGAGTTGAGGTATTGGACGAACAGATTACTATTTATTTTGATAAAAAGACCTTAGAAGAGATAGATAGAGACTGCACCCATGCAGGTTTAAGCAGGTCAGCAGGACTGAATTTTTTAATTGAAACGTTTTTATCAAGTAACGATTATTCGGTTAAGGAGACAGAACCCGAAAAGGTTACTTCAATGGCTGTTAATATTAAATCTGAGCTTGTCCGGCAGCTAGATGATATAGCTGGGGAAGACCAACGCTCAGAGCTAATCAGAGAGGCATACAGGCGGTGTAATGAAGATTTAAAGGGTTTGGCGCCAGAAAACAAGGGAGAATTACATGAAATTATTTTGGAAACCAGTCAGGAGTTTATTGATAAGGTGGACGGCCTGGCCGGTCAAAACGGGTCCAGAAATGAAGTAATCAGAAATGCTATAAATAAGTTGTTTAATGAGAAGGAGAAGATTACTGATATTAAAATCGTACCGACGGAAACAATGCGAAAGATATATTTCTATGCTGCGGAGCTTAAACAGCTGCAGGAGCTGAGAGAAGAATTAAATGAACGCCAGGGGACTCAATTTTCAATACATGAACTGATAAATACTGCCATAGAGCGAATATGAATACTACAATTTTTAGGGGTTTTCCGTTTTTTGCTCCGGGGCATCTGTTTTTTGCTCCGGCATATTTTGATTAAATCCGGGCATCATGGCTGCGGAGTTTTTAAGATTTTTTATCAGCAGGTCCATCGTCATCCCTATGGAATTACCCATTGACTCGCCAAATTCCCTTCCCATTTCATTCCAGGTCTGCTGCCTGATGTCAGGAGGCTCGTCAGGTTCACCCGTTGGTCCTTCCGTTGCTCCGCTGTAAGATTTGTTCATCTGCTGCAGCGGATTATTTATTGCTTGTTCATACATCTGCAGCGTTGTCTGGGCGGTATAGCCTATCAGACGTCCCAAAAAACCGCCTGTTGAGGCGCCCATATTTTCCCACAGGGTTACCAGTTTATCTCTGTTTTGATCTTGATCTTCCAAATCAAACACCTCCATTAACATAAGCTTACTATATTGTTTGCAGGATTTTAAGAAAAATACCTAAATAAAAAACCCCCTGAATAAAAAAAACCTCAGGCAGAATAATATGAGGGAAAAGGACGCAATTCTGTTCTACCAGGAATTATATAATTCTACCGGCTCAGAAAAAGTAAGGGATACCTTGAGTAAACTCCTGGAACAGGAGAAGATGCACCTGGTAGAACTGCGTGATTCCATGGATGAAATGAGGGGCTAATGAATTTCTTTAATGGAAAGAGCAGGAAAAAGCGCCTGTCAGGTAGAAAAAACTACTTAGAAGGAATAACTTGACGAATTATGACAGGTGATCATATGGGAAATTATCTGGAATTCGGAACAGGTTACAGCTCTGCCGGAGAGGGATTTACTGCCGGGAAGAAAGCAGCAGAGATAGCCTTTAGGAAAATAACAAAATATAATCCAACAATGGTAATGGTTTCCTGTTCGGGTGACTATAACTTGCAGCAGGTGCTGCAGGGTGTGCGCGAAATTAGCGGAGAAACCCCCCTTGTGGGAGGCACCTCAGCGGGAGAAATATGCCGCGGCTTTCATGTGGGAAGTGTGGCTGTATCTATCCTGGCGTCACCATACATTTCCGTACATATCGGTGTGGGACGGGACTTGAGCCTTAACTATCGGAGAGCGGTTGAGGAAGCCATAAACACTTCCGGAGGCGGGGACTATTTTGGTGAATACCACTCAAAAGACTCAATGAATGAGCTTGAACTTAATTATGCCAGAAAAACCTTTGCTCTGGTGTTCCTGCCCGGAGTCCCGCTGCATCAAAAATCATACTCTGCTGAAGTAATTGACATGCTCCGAAAACGGTCACTCAATGCTTTCCCAATCGTCGGCACATGTACCGGAGATGGTTTGAGATGGGAAAAAACTTACCAGTTCCACAACGGAGAAGTAATCTCCGATTGTTTCATCCTGGCCATTGTGGAAACCCACCTGAAGTTCGGCACGGCTACTTTTGTCAACCATCGCCCCACAATACTGCAGGCATCAATAACCAAAGTGAATGGCCATGATATCATGGAACTCAACGATAAACCTGCCGCCAATTATTATGCCAAACTTATTAATGTCAAAATAGATGATTTAAGGAAAGACCCACTTAAATACTTCATCCATAATCCCATGGGGATATGTGATGATTTTGGGAATTACTCCATATTAATGGGCCAGGAAATAACCCCTGACAATGGAATCCGATGCCTGAAAAAACCATATCCCAATATGGCTGTTACTGTGATGAAAGTGGGCAGTGAAGAACTGGAGGGCTCCTCTGCGGAACTTGTAGTTAAGACCATGTCCCGGGGAAAAATCAACAAACCACTGGCATTTTTGGTTTTTTCATCAGTATACAGGATGAATATCTATTCTGTGGAAGGGCTGCAAAAGGAAGTCCGGGATTCGGTTCGTGCCTTAAGGAAAAGCAACCTGTTTATTGATTATGCGGGTCTCATTGGGTATGGTGAGATTGGGGTAAATGATGAAGGGGTTTCCCGGTATTTTGATTATTCAATTACGGGACTGATGATTGCTGATGAACTAAATAGTGTCTCTGCTGTAGCCTTTAGAAACAAAATACTCTATGAGGAACTCTCTGATACAGCCATCAGGAACCAGGTTCTTTATGAAGAACTGGCGGCAGTTCACCGGTTGAGCAACCTGCTCAATTCTTCCCTGAACCTAAAATTTATCATTAATACGGCTGTGGAAACGATAGGCGATTTCTTTCAGGCAGACGGTTCTGCCGCGCTTGTATATGACAAAAGAAAGGATAGTTTCCCGATGATGGGTTTTTATCATAACAAGCGGCCCCCGAGAAAAATTAACTGGAAAAAAACTATTGAGTATTATGTTGCCAGTAAAGGAAAACCGGTAATAATCAGTAATGCTAATAAGGATTCCGATTATCGGGAAGAGGAATACAATGAGTATGTTTCCAAAGACCTAATGAACATTACAGGAGCAAAATCAATTATTTGTTCCCCGGTAACCGGCGGGGAAGAGATAGTTGGGGTTATCTGCGCCTACAGCAGGCAGGCGGATTTTTTTAATGAAGATAAAATGCAATTTCTGCAGACCCTGTCCAGCCAGATAGGAACTGCTATAGTAAATGCCCGGTTGTTTCAGCGAACCAGACTCCTGGCATGTACAGACGGGCTGACCGGGCTGTATGACCACAATTATTTCTTAAAAAACCTGTCACGGCTGCTTTTAAAAGCAATAAAGAAAAAAACCAACCTGTCCCTGATTATGATTGACCTGAATGATTTCAAATACTGTAATGATAAATACGGCCATACCGTAGGTGACGTCATTTTGAAGGAAACCGCCGATGTTCTCAGGCATAATGTGCGCAATGATGATATTATAGCCAGGTATGGGGGGGACGAGTTCGTTGTAATTCTTGCCAACGCATCAAAGGAACTGGCTTTTCAGATTGCGGAACGGATACGCTGTGAGATATCCCGGATGATTTTTACCGACCCTGAGGAAAATAAGACTTTTGGGATTACGGCATCTATTGGCATAGCCACTTTTCCGGATGATGCTTTAACTGCCAGAACCCTTATCGACAGCGCCGATCAGGCCATGTACAGAGTAAAGCGCCAGGTTAAAAACAAGTCGGAGATGTATCTTTCTGACTTTACCGAACTGGAAAAAGAGTTTACTGCATCTGAAAAGGCATTTTTTGACACCATCAAGGTGCTTATACAGCTGCTGGATTCCAGGGACCGGTATACCTGGGAGCACTCGCGCCAGGTAGCCAGCTATGCCGTGAAGCTGGCCGGGCAGATGGGGATGACCGATACCGAGAAGTACCATCTCAGGCTGACGGGTTACCTCCACGATATTGGTAAAATTCACGTACAATCGGAGATTGTAAATAAGAAGGGCCCCCTGACTGAGGATGAGTTTGCTTCATTAAAGCTTCATCCTGTTGTTGGGGCCAACCTGTTAGCGCCAATCACGGAACTGCGAAAAATAATCCCCATCGTATACCACCATCATGAGTGGTATGACGGATCAGGATACCCGGATGGACTAAAGGGTGAGGATATTCCCATAAGCGCACGTATCCTGACGGTTGTTGACGGGTTTGATGCCATGACCTCTAACCGGCCTTACCGGAAGGCCCAGCCGGTGGAATGGGCGGTAGAGGAACTGATTAGTAAGAAAGGAATCCAATATGACCCTGAGATTGTGGATGCTTTTGTAAAATGGGTAAACAGAGAAATGATAGAGCCATCAAGGAGTGAACGGAGAAAGGCCTGAAACAGGCAGGACCGCAAGAACCGGATTTTTCAGAACCTCCAGTGATTTCATTGGATTTCCGTTGACCCCGATAAGGAATGGTTTGCTGCCGGGTGCGATGACACCGGACAGCTTGGGCCGGTCGAGTATTTGTGCTGAGATGCGGGTGGCCATGGAAAGGATGGTATAGTTGTCCAACCCTGCATTGGAGTAATAGCACAATTCATCATAATAAGACGAGCCGTGAGGGACATGGTTGGCCCCGGCATCTGTACCTATGCCGATAATTACCCCCAGTGCGTGGGCTTCCCTGACCCGGGCCAGCTGTATTTCGAGGCTTTCGCTGATAACCCTGAGGTCAGCGCCATCATATGGAACAATGCCGCCGCATACCAGGTTCCCCAGAGGGGCCAGAGTTGGTATCCAGGCGGTTTTCTGTTGGGCCATCAGTTTAAGCTGGCGGGTTTCCAGAAAGTAACCGTGCTCTATGGAATCGACTCCGGCATTGACCGCTGTTTCCACAGCGGCTGCAGAGCTTACATGGGCCATAACCCTGAGCCCCAGGGAATGGGCCCGGTTAACTATCGCCGACAGCTCGGCAGTTGTGAACTGCTGTGCTCCGATGGAGCCAAATTCTTTAAAGCTTACCAGACCTGAGACCACAACCTTTAGCTGGTCGATGCCTTCCCCGGCAAAGCTGTCGATTTGGGTCAGGGCCTCATCAACCGAAGCTGCACCGGGACCCAGGAAATTTCCATAGCAGCCTTTGCGGTAGATTGCCCTTCCGGTGGCAGTGACCACAGGCCCGGGATATTTCCCGGCCATTATTTCATTGCGCACCCTGAGTCCGATATTCATCCTGTCACTACCGTCTCTGACCGAAAGCACACCGCTTTCAAGGTAGGCCAGGGCATACTGCCTGCATTTGACGTTAATCCCATTAATGTCATTCTCCCAATCCTCAATCGCCTGAAAAAGGTTTTCACTATTCATGGAAAAATGGACATGACAGTCGACCAGACCGGGCATGAGAGTTATCCCCGGAAGGGGGATCACTTCCCCGGCAAAAGCGCCTGCTTCCACAGGGGCCAGCCTGGTAATAAGACCGCTGCTAATATGCACAGCCAGGCCCGGGACGGGTTTGGCGGAGAAGCCGTCCCATATCATATCAGGTATAAGTATGTAGTCTTTTTGAGAAGACAGTTTTAAGAATTTCATCAGGTACTCCTTTTTGCTGCATTTTTCAGCCATGGTTGAGGCGGGCTCAATTAAGCGCTGCTTATTAATTCTGGATAAAGGCAGGGGGTTCCTTCTGAAATTATCTGGAATTTGTATGTAAGAGGTTGCAAAATATCTTATCAGGATATATAATTGTATATTGTCAGAAGAAAATAGTTAGAGGTTTTTAACCACAATTATACTGTCAGTCGGGATGTGGCTCAGTTTGGTAGAGCGCACGGTTCGGGACCGTGAGGTCGCAGGTTCAAATCCTGTCATCCCGACCATTTTATTGTCTGAAAACAGGTTATTGCATTTCCGCCATGGGATTTCACCAGGGGGTATGGGATAACCTTTTTTTAATGATGAGGGGTTTTGAAGTGGTATTTAACATTAACTCAGATAAGAAAATCAGATTTAGGCTTCCCGGCGCGGCGAGCCTGGGTGTAGCCGTATTGCTCCTGGTTGTGCTGTCATTTTCAGCCGGATGTGGGCCGCAGCAGAAAATTGACCGGAGCAGGAAGGCTGACAGCTTGGGATTTCAGCTTACCAGTCCCAGAAGGGGCAATTTTGCGGCGGAATCTGTTTTTGAAATCAAAGGGACAGTAGAATTGCCTGAGGAGGTCAATTATTTAATGGTGAGTGTGGCCGGAAACGGCCAGACCTCTAAGCAGTTTGTCAGGGCAGAGGGCTCGGTTTTTTCGGGCAGGGTATATCTGCCCTTCGGAAAAGGCACATATGAAGTCAGCATTCTGGCTGCAGACAGCGCCGATACCGAGTGGTTTGAGAGTCTGGCTGCTTTTGAGGTATATAATGGTAATTCCGAAACAATTAGTTTTCCCGAATACTCCCAGGTGATGTTCAGGAAGGGGATCCGGTTTACCGCGGAGCCTGCCGGAAGTGTTCCCGGAAAATTTGAACTGGCAGGGGAAATTAAGGATTACGAAGAAAATACGGCTGTACTGATCAGAAGTCAGAAGGCCGGAGAAAATGAAAAGTATGACCAGTTTGCCCGGATTCAGGGCGGGAGGTTCAGGGCTGCTGTCTATCTCCCCGGGGGACCGGGAAAATACCGGGTAGATGTAATGGTTCCCAAGCAGGGGTCGGAAAACATCTACCTGGGTGTGGCCGGATATGAAGTGGAAAACACTGCAGAGACAGTGTTTGAGCCTGTTCAGTATTACCAGGGTTATTTCCGGCGCGGGCTGCTGCTCGATGATTTTCTCAGACCGGGAATCAATACAGATAACCGGCTGGTTCTGGAAGGCTCATTTGTACCCGAGCTTTATGAGAAATACAGGGCTGAAAACACCGGGCTATATATTGAAACCAAAAAAATCGGCCCTGGGGCGGAAACCGCTCATGACTGGGTCGGGGTGGCCGAAGGGCGTTTTAAAGGCAATATCTGGCTGAGGTTCGGTCCGGGGGAATATGAGGTTTCGATAGGGCTTCCCAGTTCGGATGGCAGCCATGATATTACCTTTGTAGCCAAATTCCGGGTCGCCAACACCGGTACGGACAATATCAGGGATCTGGCCCCGGGAAGGGGTATTGAGAGTGACCATCCGGATATTATGCGCCTGTCCCGGCAGCTGACAAAGGGCAAGATTAGCGCCAGGGACAAGGCTAAGGCCATCCATGACTGGGTTGCCGGAAGCGTCTCTTATGATGTGCAGAAATCGGTCAACCTTGACTTCAGGGCAGATGATAGTGCACTGAAGACCCTAAGGACCAGAGAAGGTGTTTGTCAGGACTTCTCCTTTCTCACCATTGCCCTAGCCCGGGCAGCAGGCCTTGAGGCCAGATTTATCGGGGGGAAGACTGTTGAAAAGGGCAGGATTAACCCGAACGGCCATGGCTGGACAGAGGTAAAAGCTGATGGCAGATGGCTGGTCATGGACACCACCTGGGATGCCGGTTATATTGAGGGAGACCGGTTTGTCAGGGACTTCAGTGAGAAGTACTTTGACCCTGATCCCGCCGAATTCGCCAGAGACCATATCAGGGAAGAAATAATCTATTAAACGGGAGTTTTTTTGCAAACCCTGCAGGATATTGCTAAAAAATTCCGAAACTATAACAGGCATAATACACTTGAAGCTATACCAAAATAACTTAAAGGGGGAATTGATTTGCCAACAGACAAGAATCTGAAAGCAGCATTTGCCGGGGAGTCCCAGGCTAACCGAAAGTATCTCGCCTTTGCCAAAAAAGCAGTTGAGGAAGGATTCCCGGGAGTAGCCAAGCTTTTCCGGGCTGCTGCCGAAGCTGAGACAATACACGCCATGAGTGAGCTTAAAGCGATGGATGGCGTCAAGTCAACCGCAGAAAATCTGAAGACTGCGGTTGAAGGGGAAACCTATGAATTTACTGAGATGTACCCCGGGTTTATCAGTGAAGCTGAACAGGAAGGCCGGAAGGATGCCAAGCGGGCTTTCCATTTTGCCAATGAGGCTGAAAAGGCTCATGCGGCGCTGTATCAGAAGGCACTTGATGCTCTGGAGCAGAAGGCGGATAGTGATTATTATATCTGTGAGATATGTGGCAATCTTCATGAAGGAAGCGCGCCTGACAAGTGTTCCATTTGCGGGGCGCCCAAAAGTAAATTTAAGAATGTCGGGTAGAAACAGAGAATAAAAGAACCGGTGTGGCATAAATGCTGCACCGGTTCTTTTATTCTCTGTTATCATCAAGGCCTACCTTTAATTGCGAAAATACTTCTTCGTGCGTATAGCGCTTTTCTGTAGATTTTGCTTCCAGTTCAGCTTCCTTTAGTTTAAAGTGGACTTCATCTTTAAATAACTTGCGCTCATAGGCTTCAATGCTCAAAACAACCATGTCACCATAACCATTTTTGGTTAAAAAAACTGGCTCTGATGTTTCGTGCACAATCTTTGAAATTTCCGCAAAATTATTACGCAAATCGGAAACCGGTCTAATGTGTGGCATAATATTCACCTCTTAAATAATTATCTTAGCGCAATATTATCATAATTATGCTAAAATGTCAATTTGAGTGAATTGCGAAATGAATAATAAGGAAATAAATATAAATAAATAAAAAAAATAACAAAATTACAAATCGCTGACAGGGTTCGACAGGAAATTCTGGCAAAATTTAGTATAATATAAAATATCTTTTGTGGATTTGGCGGGATAATTCAATCAAATTAGAGGCAGGGGATATTATTGTATCAAATCAAACTGGTTTTGGCTGATTTCGACGGCAGCTACCTGGACAGGGTAACCGGATTTATCAATTCTTCGTCCTTTTGCGCCGGAATCCGGGTATCCTCCTTTACTGAGGTACAGAGGCTGGCGGATTTTCTGGCTCCGGGAGGCGAAAAAGCCGATATCCTGCTGGCACATCCGGGGTTTATCGATGCCATGCCTGATCTCAGGAGTTGTTTTGAGTTGGTGGTTATCCTGGCTGACGGCAGGGTTAACAGCGGGCTGCAGGACTATCAGACGGTTTTCAAATACCAGCCCGGGGACAAAATGCTTGGCCGCATTCTGGAAATGTATGCAGAACGGAATCCCAAGGCTGCCAAAGCAGTAGCGGGGACGAAAGAATCCCGGCTGGTTACGGTTTATTCACCTGCAGGCGGGGTTGGCAAAACATCGGCTGCCTTTGCGCTGGCCTCCAGGATGGGGGACTACGGCAGCTCGGTACTCTACCTGAACTGGGAGAGTATTAATTCCATGGCGGCAGTACTGCCCGGCACGGGTGAGTGCGGCATGACCCGGGTGCTCCTGGGACTTGGAGAGGACCCGGACACTCTGCCGCTGAAGTTTGAACTCTATAAAAAACGGTCCTCTGAATTTAATCTGGATTTTTTTGAACCCCCGGAGTCGTTTGTGGAATATTCCGAGATACAGGGTGATTTCGGACTGCTGTTTACCAAACTTAAAGAAACCGGGATGTATGATATTATTGTGGCCGACCTGGACTCAGCCATTAATGGAAGCGCTGTCAGGATTCTGGGTCTCAGTGACCATATTGTGCTGATGGTGGCTGCAGACCAGGTCTGCAGGTATAAAACGGGGGAGTTTTTCAGACAGGCCGGACACAGCGGGTTATTTCCCGGAATGATTGACCCCGTGAAACTGTTTCCGGTAGCCAACAAGACGGGCAGTGGCGGCATATTGCCGCCTGATGAATATGGTTTGCCTGATATACACAATTTACCAAATGAATATGGTTTGCCTGATAAGACCGGTTTGCCGGTGAGGTTTGCTGTTCCATACATACCTGACCTCTGGACATCTAATGAAGGTAAATTCAGTTTCGACACCGGGCAGGTGTTCCGCAGCGCCATTGACCCTTTAGCCCGGATGCTAATATCAGGGCAGGGATGACCATGCCGTCAAAGTTTTCGGAGAGCCTGTTAAACAGGATACGTGAAGAGGTAGGCAGCAGGCTGGACCTGTCCGCCGACCTGCGGGATGAGGATATCAGGGAAACTATCGCCAGAGCTGTGATGGATGAGAGCCGGGAGCGTTATCTCAGGCTGGCGGAGAAGCAGGAACTGATTTCAGCTGTTTTCAATTCCATGCGCAGGCTTGATGTGATCCAGCCTCTCCTGGAAGATGAAGCTGTTACCGAAATAATGATCAACGGCCCGGAACGGATTTTTATCGAAAAGGACGGCCAGGTACGCCGGGTGGACCTTCATTTTGAGAGCGCCGAAAAGCTGGCAAATGTCATCCAGTTCATTGTTGCCAAGGTGAACCGGACAGTTAATGAGGCCTCTCCTATAGTTGATGCCAGGCTGCGTGACGGCTCCAGGGTGAGTGTGGTCTTATTTCCGGTGGCCCTCAACGGACCGGTGATGACAATACGCAAATTTCCGGAAAAGCCCCTTTCTGTGGGGGACCTGATAAAGAGAGGCAGTATTTGTGCAGAGGCGGCCGGCCTGCTGGAGAAGCTTGTCAGGGCCAAATACAACATCTTTATCAGCGGCGGCACAGGCTCAGGCAAAACCACCTTCCTGAATGCCCTGGCGGGGTTTATCCCGGAAAATGAACGGATTATAACTATAGAAGATTCTGCGGAGCTGCAAATTGTTAATATTGAGAACCTGGTCAGTATGGAAACCCGCAATTCCAATACCGAGGGCAGGGGGGAGATAACTATCAGGGAACTTATCAAGACCTCCCTGAGAATGAGGCCGGATCGGATTATAGTTGGCGAGGTGCGCGGCGCGGAGGCGTTGGACATGCTTCAGGCCATGAACACAGGCCATGACGGGTCTTTATCTACAGGTCATGCCAACAGTTCCGGGGACATGCTCAGCCGCCTGGAAACAATGGTCCTCAGTGGAGCGCCGCTGCCTGTGGCTGTTATCAGGAAGCAGATAGCTGCCGCCCTGGATATCATCATCCACCTGGGGAGACTCCGTGATGGGTCCAGGAAGGTATTGGAGATATCTGAGGTGCAGGGTTTTTCTGAAGGTGACATCATCCTGAATACCCTGTTTGCCTTCCGGGAAAAAGGAGAAGACGGGGGCCGGGTTCTGGGCGCCCTTGAAGCTGCGGGAAACAGGCTCACCAAAACGGTTAAGGCCCGGATGGCCGGGATTGAGCTGGATTAAAACGGAGTGATGCAGTTGACTGATTATAACATATACGTGATGAATCGGGCAGAAAAAACACGCTGCATATTGCTGGCTGCAGCCGGTCTGTTTGGGGCAGGGTACATTTTTTTCAATAGCCTTCCGGCAGCGCTGGCAATGTCCCTGGGGGCGCTCCTTTATCCACGCTTTGCCGGCAGGAGGCTGGCTGAGAAAAGGAGGGCCGAACTGAACCTGCAGTTCAAAGATGCCCTTTATTCCCTTTCATCAGCCCTCAGCGCGGGTAATTCACTGGAGTCTTCTTTCCGGGAGGCTTTGAAGGACCTGAGGGTTTTATACCCGGAAAAGGATACCGCTATAGTCCGGGAATTAGAATATATCTGCAGGAAAATGGAGATTAATGAACCCCTGGAAAAAGCCCTGCATGACTTGGCGCAGAGGTCGGGGCTGGAGGATATCAACAATTTTGCCGATGTGGTTGCAATCTGCAAGCGAACCGGGGGCAACCTGGTCCAGGTGGTCAAAAACACCTCAAACATGATCAGTGACCGGATCGAAGTCAGCCAGGAGATAGAACTGCTCCTGACCAGGCAGAATTATGAGCGTAAAGTACTCAATATCATGCCTTTCGTCTTCATTGCCCTGATCAGGTTTGCCGGAGGCGGCTACATGGATGCACTGTATACCAGTCCCCGCGGCTACCTGCTGATGGGCGCAGCCCTGGCCATTCTGGCCTGCTCTTATTTTGTTTCCGGGAGAATCATGGATATTAAAGTGTGATCAGAGAGTGTGATAAAAGTGTGATCATAAATCACTGATAAGGTGTGAGGCTTTTGGAAAATCTTGTTTTCATTATAAAACAGGCTGCGGCCCTCGGACTGGCGATTTTTGTGGCGGCTCTGATGGTGATATCCCGGGACCGGAGCGCCGGTTACCGGGCCGAACTGGAGGAATACCGCTTTAAGTTCCCTTTTCTGGCCTCTGCCGGTCTGTACATCTATACAAGGCTGCCCTGGAATTTTGATGCATATAACCGAAAAATCAGGGCCAAAATTGCTGACTTGTATGGACAGCGGCGGGCGGATACCTTTTTTACGGTCCACATGGCTCAAAAAATAGCCTTGGTGATGGCGCTTGGCTTTGTTTTTATGATGGTTTCACTGTTGGGCCAAGTTGACAGATCCTTCTATTTCTTTGCAGTTTTAATCATAGTCTTGGTTTATTACCAGACAGATGCCGAACTGGACAAAAAACTGAAACAAAAAAAACGGGATATCATCATCGACCTGGCGGGATTTATCAATACCCTGGCCCTGTTGATAAATGCGGGGCTGCCGTTTTCTGCCGCAGTCCTGAAGGCGGTCAGGGATAGTGACCGGGAAAGGCCGCTGTATAAGGAAGTGAACTTCATGCTCTCCGAAATCAGCGCCGGCAAATCTGCTGCCAGGGCTTATGAAGACATGGCGTTCCGGTGTAAAGCGCCGGAGGTGACCAGGTTTGTCTCTGCTGTGCTGCAGAACCTTAACAGGGGTAACCGGGATTTGGCATATGTCCTCAGAACACTTGCCCAGGAGGCCTGGGAAAAGAGAAAGGATCTGGCCCGGAAACAGGGTGAGGAGGCTTCTGCCAAGCTGGTGTTTCCGATGGTGATGGTATTTGTGGCCATAGCTATTATTGTAGTGGCCCCGGCCATGCAGAGCATGGGCAGGTAGCAGCGGGGAGCGTTGTCATAATTCACAGCAGCCTTTGGCTGAAAGGAGGTCAGATACCAAAATGAAGCAGCTGATTACCGGGTTTTTCCGGGATGAAGAGGGCATGGAAACTATTGAAATGGTGATAATCTTAGTTGTTCTGGTAAGTATTGCCTTTATGTTCCGCAAGACAATAGTCAAGTGGTACAATGAACTGATTAGCGAGAGTATCAATACAGATGTCGGTGAGGTTAAGGATGCCCCGAGTCTGTTGAAAAAATAGCGGAGCGGTTAAGTCCGCACGGATGGAGGGGATGCCATACTGAGAAGAGTGTTTGCGGACCGCAGCGGCAGTTATACCCTGGAGGCATCACTGGTTATTCCGGTTATCCTGACAGTCCTATTGGGAATCATGTTTTTTTCCATATATATTTATGAGAAATTAGCGCTGCTGGAGACCGCGGTTTATTCCGCCAGACAGGCAGCGGGCGTATGGGATAACAGCAGGAAAAACCCGGAAACCGGTTCCCTTGGGGGAGACTTCCGGACCGACGGCCTCTACTGGAGGCTCACCGGCGACTACAGCGGGTCCTCCCTGGTGAAGCAGAAAACAGCCGGCGCCGCTGCCCTGATCAAAAACAGGCTCCGGGGCGGCGTACCCGGTGACAGAGAGCCGGCCGCTATTTCTGTGGCTTACCGCAATAGTTTGGTCCAAAGGACCGTATCTGTTGATATCAGCCGCAAGGCAGCAGTATCCCCGGCGCTGCCGGCAGGCAGGCTTGCTTCCCGGATATCGGGGAGTGCTGCTGCTGTAATTGCTGAGCCGGTGGAGTTTATCAGGACCTGGGAACTGGCTGCCGGGTACATCAGTGAAGCGAAGAATTTCCTCACTGATTTTGCCGCCGAAAAGGCCGCAGCCGGGGACTCCAAAACAATTATTGCCAGTGCTAAAAGTGATGTCAATGGCAAAAGGGTCTACCATTATCCTGGCTGCAGGCATATCGGGAACATGAAGCAGGAAAATATTCTGGAGTTTTCTTCCGTAGCTGAAGCAAATGCCGGGGGATACCATATTTGTGTTGACTGTGCCAAGAGTATCATCGGGCGCAAATAGTATCATCGGGCGCAAATAGAGATTCAGGAGTGGAAAATGCTGTTGAAGTGGAAAACGCTGTTAGCAAAGCAGGAGCGGGGCACAATTACAATTTACCTGGTGATTGTATTTACAGCAATTCTTTTCTTTACCGGACTGTTTGTGGACCTGGCCAGAATCAAAGCGGCCCAGAACCACCTGCGGAGAATTGCCGACAGCTCGGCGCGTTCCGTGATGGCAGATTATCATCCGGGACTGAAGAGCGGGTATATGTTGTTCGGAGCCAACCGGTCTGACTTTGCGGCGGATTTCAAAAAATATGTCACCGCAAATCTTCCGGACAGTACCCGGAGAGATTTCCGGCTGCTGGATTTGAGGTATGAAGAGGGGAATATTTATCTGACCCGTCCCGTCAGCCGGAAAGAGGTGCTCAGACAGCAGATCCTTGAGGCCATGAAGTACCGGGCCCCGGTTGATATTACCAGGGAGCTTATTGATAAGTTTCGCCAGATAGGGGAGATGGCCAGGTTTTTTGATGTCAATAATGAAAAAAGAAAGAGTTACTCCAAGATAAATGAAAAGCTGACAGGCATCCATGAGAATAACCTGAAAATTAAAGGCTATAAAAATGAGCTGCGGGAGAATAAAACAGAACTGATTAATGTCAAAAGGGAAATAACCCGGCTCCGGAACTCGGAATCCGGGGGCGATAAGGTCAGGCTGGGTGAACTGATGCAGAGGAAAACCCGACTGGAAGGTAAAATGACCGCAAGCCGCTCGGCGATTGCGGGGGAAGTAGACAAGACTGAGATTGCCAGGAACGAAATCGAGCAGGAGATCAAAAAGCTGGAGGAATTCCCCGATGCGGAGGTTTACCGGAACTACGGTCCTGCCGGAGGCGGGACTGCGGTCACCGGTGAGGACATGGTCAACCGGGGCCTGGATACATTTCTGGACCGGCTTTCCCTAGACCTGCAGGGGATTGATACCAATGTGACGCAGACCAGGGAAGCCCTGAAATCAGAGGCCCGTACCCAGGAAGCAGATGACCGTGTTTTTGAGAAAATGGGTATTGAGGCGGCGACAAAGGCTTATGAAAGAATCTCAGCAGCCGTGAAAACCCCGGTTTCCCCGGAAACGGGCGGGACAGCCCAACACGCGGAGCAGCTGCGGGATGAAATCGAGCAGTACGAATCAGGAACAGATGAGATTGAGGCGCTCTTTTCTCCTGAAGTTATCGATGGGGATGTGAAAAGGTTTGCGGACAGGTATGGTTCCAGGGCAGATTCCATCTCAGGCCTTTTCCGGAAGATTTTCGGCATTATTAATGTAGGGGAGCGGTTAACCGAGCTCAGGGATGAAATTTATATCAATGAGTATGTGCTGACCTATTTTTCGTTTCTCACCTCCCCGCCCAAGGGGTCCCCCCCTTACCCTTACCGGAACACCGAAGCCGAATACATCTGCTATGGAACCGGGGCGCCCATAGCCCTGGCGGTAAGTGAGCTTTACTTTACCAGGTTTGCCCTGGACAGTGCGGCATATTTCGCCTTCAGCAAGGCGCCAGCCGACCTGTTGGCCAGGACGGTTTATTCCCTCATCATGGGAGCCCTTGAAGCTGCGGCAGATACATATAAGCTCTTAATTGCACAGGAAAGTGTCCCGGTTGCTTCCATGTTCCCTGATAATCCGCTGGAAAGAACCCCGCCGCTGAGCTATAAGGACCACCTGAGGCTGTTTATGCTGCTGCATTCCGCTGAAGAGGCAAAGCTGGGCCGAATCGACGAACTCGTCAGGGAAAGGTCCGGTATTGATACCGGGGCACTGCCGACCCTGGCTGATGGCTATATAACGGTCTCGGTGAAAATGTGGTTTCTGCCCCTGGCGGGGTTCGGCAATCTGAAGGCAGGGCCGTTTGATACTGAGATCAGGGAGGGCAGGTGTTATATCACCAAAGAGGTTGAGTTTGGATACCAGTAGGCTTTCGGAAATGACCGGGAATGGAATATGGTGAGCTGTTGTACTGATTTTCCGCAGCGCCGCCGGAGAATTCTAACCTTGTTCCTGGTGAAGCCACGGACTAAACCGCCAATTCGCCATCCGTGGCTCAGTGGCGGCTCCGCCATCCATGGCTCCGGTCCGTGGCTTCACTTAGCGGAACTGCGGTAACCTTTCTCACGGCGGCACTGCAAGGAAAATCTTATACAACAGCTCACCACATACCACGGTCATTTCCGAAGCCACCTGGAGGGAAAACACAAAGAGATTTAAGTGACAGGAGCAGAGAAAAAGTGAAACTGAGAAGATGTTTCGGGGATTCCAGGGGCAGTCTTACTGTGGAAGCAGCCATAATATTCCCGGTGTTTCTGGCTATGATGATGGCAATTATTAATTTCATTAATGTGGTTATGGTTTACGTGGCCATGGACCACGCTGTCAGTGAGACTGTGAAGCAGATTGCCGCACATGCATACCCTCTGAAGGAATTAAAAACCGACAGCAAAACACTGAATTTAATCACAGGGGAGAAAATGTCCCAGGCTGGAATTGTGGGTGAAATTTTTAACCGGGTCGCAGCCAAGGGGAGCAGTCTGGCACTTGAAACAGTTATCAAAGAGATTGCCCGGGAACGGATCAAAGAGATATATCCTCTGGGGGAGCTGAGTGACAATGATTTTCAGATCTCCAGGGTCTCCGTATATAACCCTAATGGTACGGCAGGCAGCAACAGCCGGATCAATAATGTCTCCCTGAATAATGAAGATGTGGCCATTGTGGCGGAATACCGGGTCAAGCTCCTGGTCCCCTTTTTCAGCAGAATGATTCCCCTTTCCGCGGCAGCGGTTGAGAGGGCCTGGGCTGACGGCCAGATCCTTCCCAGTGACCCAGGAGAGGCAGGTGTCCTATGACCGCCTTGTTCACGGCAAAGACATTGATATTGGCAGTTACCCTGGCAGCAGCGCTGTTTTTTGATATCAGGTACTGCCGGATAAAAAACGCTGTTACTTTTCCGGCAGCGGCTGCCGGTATTCTGGTTAATTTTGCGGAGCGCGGCTTCCCGGGAGCACTGCTGGCTGTAAAAGGCTGGGTTCTTCCGGTATTGGCGCTGTTTATCCTTTACTACATAAATGTTATGGGAGCTGGGGATATCAAGCTCTTTGCCGCTATAGGGGCGATTATGGGCCTTCCCTTTGTAATGTACTGTTTTCTTTTTTCTGTATATATCGGAGGTGTCATAGCGTGCTGGCTGTTAATCCGCAGGGGACAGTTTCGGGACAGGATGGGGAGGCTTTATGGTTATGCGAAAGCCGTATTGTTTTCAGGACGGCTGTTCCCCTACTGTGTGAAGGGGGATAATGAGTCGAAGTTTATTTTTACGGCAGCTATTGTTCCGGGGACTGTTGTTAACTGGGTTTTGGTGTATGTTTGGCTCTAGGAAATGACCGGGCATGACATATGGTGAGCTATTGTATCGATTTTCCGCAGCGCTGCCAGGAAAATCTTGTACAACACCTCACCAAAACAAAACCCATTTAGCAAGCCCTGGAACATGAATAGGATGAAACTTGTGAGAGGTTTAACCGAGAGACTTATATATTACCGGGAGGTTGATGCGAAAGTGACAGGTGTACTGTGGGAATTTAGGACAGAGTACAGGGTCGATTCAGGGAAAAGTTATCTCGTTCTCAGCAGGGAGGGGCTGGAAAGCGGAGATATTCTGGGTTTTCAGGTGGAAATGCTGGCTAACAATAAGATTCCCGGTATTGTGCAGATACAGTTAAGGGAAAAGAATGGCGAGCTGGAAATTTATTATGACCTGACCGGACTGGTAAGCCTGAGAAATCACCTGAAGAGGCAGTGCATCAGTAAGGTTGAATTTATCCGGCTGCTGGAGGGCATGGTGGCGATTTTATCTGATGGCAGCAGGTACTATCTGGACAACAGCTCTTTTGTGTTCAATGAGGACTTTATTTACCTGAATCCGGTAACGAAAGAGGTCTTTCTGATATATATTCCGGCCGGAATTCCGCAGGACACAGGCCAGTCGTTTAAAACGATGGTGGTCAATACCCTGATCTGCAGCGCCAATATAGATACTGCAGATAATTTCGTCCAGAAGCTGCTGAAGCTTTTTGGCAGTGGCGCTTTTAACCCCGGTGAATTTTGCAGGCGTCTGAAAACTATTGATGTGGATGATTGCAGCATGGCGAATCAGGAAATCGGCGCAGCATGTATAAGCGGTGAGACGGGTTCGACCGGGATTAACGTGCCGCCCGGCTTAGTGAATACAGATAAGGCTGCCGCAGCAGGGGTTTCCTGTGAGCTGCAGCCTTTGGATGGCGCTGCTGCGAGAGCAGGGAAAAACACCAGGACAATAGCGCTGGCAGTACTGGCTGTGATTGCAGTTACCGGGGCCATATTATCCAATATATATAGCAGCATAGGAGGCTTTGGTGATATTCTGGCTGATACACAGTTGGCCGGATATCTGCCTGCAGGGGCAATCGCGCTTCTGGCGGCAGGCGGGGCAGTTGTCTGGCTGGTAAGTTCCGGGAAGAGGACGGGAAGGCCGCCGGTAGAGGAACCGGTCAGCCGTCATGCCGGTCTGCAGAGATTTGTGGCTGAAATCAACGTGCCTGAACCTGAAAAGAAGCCGGATGCCTATAGTGCGCCGGATGCCTATAATGCGCCGGAACTGTATAGGGAGCCGAATGCAGTAAATGTGCCGAATGCAGTAAATGTGATGGATGCAGTAAATGTGCCGAATGCAGGAGTGGTGTCAGATGAGGCTATGCTGACAGAAGAAACAGTGCTGCTGGGAGGAGTGGATTATCCGTTTTTGATGGCTGTTAACGGGGATGAGACAATAGTAATCGACAAACCTGAGTTTATCATAGGAAGAAATGAGAGCGCCTGTGATTATGCTATCAGGGACAGGAGCATCGGAAGGGCCCATGCCAGGATAAAAGCAGTTGATAATGTCTATTACATCCTGGACATGGATTCTAAAAACGGCACCTTAATAAATAATACCAGGATTATGAGCAGCCAGCAGTATGAGTTGAAGCATAATGACCGGGTCGCTTTTGCGAATGTGGAATATTGTTTTCGGGTTAAGTAGGGTTTTGAAATGGCTGGTGAAGAGATGTGGTGAGGCATTGTAACGGTTTTCCGCACCGCTGCCTATGAGTCTAACCTGCAAATCCCCAGGCAGCAAGGCAGCGTCCCCGAACTCGATGGCTCATTAAGCTGTATTTAATGGATGGCCGCCTCCCGTTTTGGCGAGCCAAAACTTCCCGGCGGCCTTCGCCATCTTCGGACATGCGGGGACTCTCTGCCTTGCTGCCAGTGTTTTGCAGCCAGACTCATAACGGCAGCAGTGCAAGGAAAACCTTATACAACACCTCACCACATCTCACGGCCATTTCAAAGGCCCATCTTAAGTAAAACAAAAGAGAAAACAAAAGAAAAAAACAAAAGAGAAAATGAAAAGAGAAAAAAATCCTTGAAGAGAAAATGAAGCAGGAGGTGTAGTATGCTTAGTGCCGGGGATGTACTGGAAGGGAAATACCGTATTATCAGGCTGCTGGGTCAGGGGGGATGGGGCCATGTTTACCTTGCCGAGAACCTTAAGGTGGGCAACCGGTGGGCCGTTAAGGAGATAGAAACAGCCCGGGAATTCCGGGTTAATTTCCTGGCTGAGCCGGAGATACTGAAAAAACTGAATCACAGCAGTTTGCCGAGAATTATCGATATTTTCCGCAGCGGGAATTTCCTCTATATAATAGAAGACTATTTCGAAGGCATCGGCTTGAAGGAGGTAATCGGGACCAGGGAAATGTGCACTGAAGAAAATGCTGTGTACTGGGCAAAACAGTTGTGTGAGATATTGATATATCTCCACAGTCTGGAGCCTAACCCGATTATCTACAGGGACATGAAGCCAGGCAATATAATAATTGACAAGGAGAATCAGGTCAGGCTGATTGATTTCGGCATCGCCCGGGAATTTAAGCGGGGCGGTGCAAGTGATACCACTTTTATCGGGACCCGGGGGTATGCGGCCCCGGAACAGTTTTCGGTTGACGGCCAGTCTGATGAGAGGACTGATATCTACGGGCTGGGAGCCACCCTTTATCACGTGGTTACCGGGGTAAATCCCGGGCAGCCGCCGTTTCAGATGGTTCCGGTACGGCAGGTGAATCCGGCCCTTTCTGAAGGCTTGGAGCGCTTTATTTCCCGCTGTGTGCAGGCAGATCCGGGAAAACGATATCAGGGTGCGGGAGAAGCGCTGGAGGCATTAGAGGCGCTGGAGTCCATGGAACCCGGCGGCAGGAGCGGCAGTAAACTGAAAACCATAATCGGCACGGTTGCCGGCAGTCTGCTGGGGAGGGAACGGGCAAGTCTGCTGGGGAGTGAACGGGCAAGTCTGCTGGGGAAGGAACGGGCGAGCCTGCAGGGGGAACAGGTGAGCCTGCAAAGAGAACGGGTGAGTGGCTGGAGGGAGCGGAGCGGTCCCGGGAGCGGCTTAATCGGGACAGTGGTGATAGCGGTTGGCGGCGCTGCCAGGGGAACCGGCTGTACTCATACCGCGCTGGCGGCAGCAGCTTTTCTGGCCCGGAAGGGCTTGCAGACAGCCTTACTGGAGCTGAATGAGAACCCCGTATATCAGACAATTCAGGAGGAATATCCGGAAGCAGGGCTGCTGGAGGGGTCGTTCCGGCACAGCGGGGTGGACTTTTACAGTCAGGGCCCGGCGGGCAGCAATGATATGCTGATTAAGGTGATCAGGGCCGGATACCATTACCTGGTGCTGGACCTGGGAGTGGTCTGCAGGACCGGGGCTAAAGGCATCTTTGAGAAATCGCCGGGATTTGATGAGATGGTCCGGGCTGACCTGACAATACTGGTGGCCGGGGCTGCCGTCTGGCAGTTGAAGGATCTGGCGCCTTATCTCAGGGAACCGGCTGCCGGGAGCTGGCGTTTTGCCTTCAGGGCCCCCGAAATGTATCTTTTCCACAAAATAAATAAAGAGCTCCCTCAGACCTGTCTGCCAATACCCTTTGCTCCCGCCCCTTTTAGAATAACCCCGGAAACAGAAGGATTTTACTGCAAAATGCTGGAACCGGTATTGCCTCCGCTGGAGAACAAGAAAAAGTGGTCTGTTTTCTCCAAATAGGGTTTATCAAAAGCAGAAATGAGGTTTGCTAAAAGAATGAAATAGTTCTATAATGGGAATTAATGATTTTGGAGGAAATGATAGGTTTACGTGGAGGCAGACAGGCAATGAAAACAAAGATAAAAGGCAGCATATTTAACCGGTTTACCCCGTCACAGATACTGGTAACAGGGTTTGCCGGCTTGATTCTGTTTGGCGCTGTTTTACTGTCACTGCCGCTGTCCAGCGCTGCCGGGGAGCCGACCAACTTTATTGACGCCTTATTTACCGCTACTTCGGCAGTCTGTGTTACCGGGCTGGTGGTGGTGGACACGGGAACATATTATTCCACCTTTGGTCAGATTGTCATTCTTCTGCTTATCCAGATCGGCGGCCTGGGCTTTATGACTATGGGTACCCTGTTTGCCCTGCTGCTGGGTAAGAGGATCAGTCTCCGGGAACGGCTGGTTATGAAGGAGGCCTATAATAAGATGTCTATAGAAGGGGTTGTCAGGCTGGCCAAGGCTGTTCTGGCAATTACCTTTTTGATTGAGGGAATTGCCGCCCTGATCCTTGGTTTCCGGTTTGCCGGGGAGTTCGGATTGGCGCGGGGGATGTATTACGGGCTGTTTCACTCGGTATCGGCTTTCAATAATGCCGGTTTTGACCTTTTAGGGGATTTTAGGAGCCTGACAGGTTTTACCTCAGATATTCCGGTAAACCTGGTAATCTCGGTTTTGGTTATCCTGGGCGGACTAGGTTTCAGTGTAGCTGTAGACATTTTAAGTAAAAGAAAATGGCGGGCTTTTTCCCTGCATACCAAGATTGTTATCAGTACTACTGCGATACTGCTGGCTGCCGGCATGGCCGGGGTTTTTCTGCTTGAGTTCAACAATGCGGCCACCATGAAGGGTCTGCCGCTGCAGGCAAAGCTTATGGCATCATGGTTCCAGGGGATGACTCCCCGGACTGCGGGTTTTAACACTTTGGATATTGCCGGCTTAAGGAATGCTACCCAGTTTTTAATTATTATCTTTATGTTTATCGGGGCATCCCCGGGGTCAACGGGCGGCGGGGTGAAGACCTCTACCTTTGCAGCCCTGGTTATGGCTGTAATTGCGATGGTCAGGGGCAAGGAGGATGTGGAGATGTTTGGCCGCAGACTGCCCCGGGATATTGTGCAGCGTTCCCTGACAATTATAGCCAGCTCTATTGTTTTTGTTATCCTGATCACAATGCTTTTGACGATAACGGAACAGGCCGAATTCCTGGCAGTGCTGTTTGAAGCAACCTCTGCTTTTGGCACTGTCGGGCTTAGTATGGGTCTGACAGCAAAGCTTACCCTCCTGGGGAAACTGGTCATAATTTTTACCATGTATGCGGGACGGCTGGGTCCGCTGACAATTGCTTTTGCGCTGGCCCAGAGAAGCCGGAAGGCTCTATATCACTTGGCTGAGGAGAAAATAATGGTGGGGTAACCTGCTAACCGGGAACTTATTGTGGACAGGGGGAATATTTTGATGAAACAGTTTGCTGTGATCGGTTTGGGCCGGTTTGGTACCGGAGTTGCCAAAACACTGCACACAATGGGATATGAGGTGCTGGTCATTGATGATGACGAGGAGAGAATCCAGGAAGTTATTAATGATGTTACCCATGCCATCCAGGCTGATGCCAAAGATGAAAAGGCCCTGAAGGCCCTGGGCATCAGAAATTTTGATGTGGTTATTGTGGCCATCGGCCAGGATATGCAGGCAAGCATCCTGGTCACTGTTCTCCTGAAGGAATTGGGGGTTAAGTGTGTAGTCACCAAAGCACAGACAGAACTGCACGGCAAAGTGCTGGCCAAGGTAGGGGCTGACAAGGTCGTTTTCCCGGAACGGGATATGGGGGCACGGCTGGCTCATTCCCTGGTTTCCTCAAATGTGCTGGACCATATCGAGTTGTCTCCCGACCACAGTATTCTTGAGGTTATTGCCCCTGATAACCTTGTCGGCAAAACCCTGAAGGAATCGGCATTGCGGGCCAAGTATAAGATAACCATCATGGCCATCAAAAGAGGTGGGGAGATTATCGTATCCCCATCGCCGGATGACCCCATCAGGGAAAATGATATCCTGGTAGCTATCGGGGACAATGACAACCTGAGGAGGATTGAACGTGAATAGGGTCGAGGTGATTACCAGCAGGCAGAACAGCCTGGTAAAGCTGGTCCGGGGGCTGGGCAGCCGGCGCGCCAGGGAGGCGGAAGGGGTTTTTGTCATTGAGGGGCCTAAGGTTATCAAGGAAGCCCTTGTCTCAGGGGTCTCTCCCGAGAAAATTATTGTTTCCCAGCGGGCCTTGGAACACCGGGCGGCGGCGGAGTTGGTGAACGGTGCTGACCTGCATGCTGAAGTCATTATGGTCAGTGATGAGGTTATGGAATACATGAGTGAGACTGAGACACCGCCGGGGCTGCTCGGCCTGGTCAGGATGCCGGAAGCAGGCCTGGCGGGACTGAGCGCTCTAAAGACAGGGCCCCGGGCGCTGCTGGTAATAATTGACGGGGTTCAGGACCCCGGCAATGTCGGGACAGTAATCAGGGCCGCAGATGCCTTTGGAGCTGATGCTGTGGTCACGACCGGCGGTTGTGCCGATATATATAACGGCAAAGTCCTGCGGGCTGCCATGGGCTCGGTTTTTCACCTCCCGGTTGTCCGGGATGCAGAGCCTGCCGAGCTGCAGGAATTTCTGAAGGACAGGGGGATTACAGTTGCGGCAACCTCGCCCGGCGAAAATGCCATCTCCCTCTCAGAAGCAAGGCTGGCGTGGCCGTTGGCAGTTGTTTTCGGAAGTGAGGCCAGGGGGGTGTCCCCCGAATTCCGTGAGGCTGCCGGTATCCTGGTAAGAATACCCATGCCTGGCAGGGCGGAATCCCTGAATGTGGCGGTTGCCGCCGGAATCACCTTATATGAGGCTTGCCGTCAGCGCGGCTGTACGTAAGTCAAACTTGTAAATAGTGATAGGTTATGTTATAATCGTTTTCGAAAGGTCCCCAAAAAAGAGTAGTGAAAGGTAGTGGTCTCAATGTTGTCACCCGCCGAATTTTTTTGGAGGATATTCGAAGCCACCGGTTCTGTAACTGCTTATATCAATTACCGGAGAATGGTGGGGCAGTGTAAGAGACTGGCTGTCCATTGATGGGACATCAGTATACAATTTCACAGACTACCCAAATGTGATGAACGGGAGAAGTAATCTGGACAATTTTCCATCAGGGATTAAGGGCCGCAGACTGGAAGCCCTTATTGGAAAAGTCAGGTGAAGTTCACCCGGAAGCAGCGGGCTGAATTTGTTCCCGGTATCAATCGCTCCGGGCAATAGTAGGTTTGGCCGGAGTTCTCCGCCGTTACAGGGAGGCAGGCAGCAGCGGCAGCTGCGGCTTGGCAGATGAGTGGGTTATCTTAACAAAAAGGGTGGTACCGCGGAATACAAGCTTTCGTCCCTTACTGGGTGAAGGCTTTTTTATTTTTAGATTTTTATTTGGGTGGAGGCTTCCGGAAATGACCGTGAGCGAATGTGGTGAGCTGCTGCACCGATTTTCAGCAGCGCCGCCTATGTGTCTAGCTGCCACTCCCCTTCAGCAAGGCAGCGTCCCCGAACTCGATGGCTCACCGGGAGTTTCTCATAAGATGGCCGCCTCTCGTTTTGGCGAGCCAAAACTTCCCGGCGGCCTTTCGCCATCTTCGGACATGCGGGGACTCTCTGCCTTGCTGCCGGTGATTTGCAGCAAGACTCATAAACGGCGGCGCTGCAAGGAAAATCTTGTGCAGCACCTCACCACATTCTACGGTCATTTCCTAAGCACATACATAAAAATATAAATAAATAAAAAGAGCGGAATAAACAGAAGACCAAAAGATAAAGAGATAAAAAAGAGAAAAAGATAAAGAGATAAAGAGATAAAGAGAAAAAGATAAAGAGATAAAGAGAAAAAGATAAAGAGAAAAAGATAAAGAGATAAAGAGATAAAAAAATAAAGATAAAGAGAAAACAAGCAGAGATGCTTTGTATATAAAGGTAGGAAACAATAATTCCGCGGAAGCGGAGTTTTAAGGAGGAAGGAAATGAAGGACAAGCTTGAGCAGATTAAGGCAGCTGCCCTTGACAGCATAGCTGCCGCAGCCGACCTGGACCAGATTAATGAAATCAGGGTCAGGTATCTGGGGAAAAAGGGTGAACTGACCACAATCCTGAGGGGCATGGGCGCTCTCAGCGCTGAGGAAAGGCCTCTGGCGGGCCAGTTGACCAATGAGGTGCGCCAGAGTATTGAAAGCGAACTGGGCCGGAAAACCGAAGCCCTGAAAGAAGAGGAAAAGCTGGGGCGTCTCCAGGAGGAGACTATCGATGTCACCCTGCCCGGGAGGCCTTTTCAGGTGGGCAGGCGCCACCCGCTGGTAATGGTGCTTGATGAGATCAAGGATATCTTCCTGGGGCTGGGCTTTGAGATTGCCGACGGTCCCGAGGTAGAATTGGATTACTATAATTTTGAGGCGCTGAATTTTCCTCCCGACCACCCGGCCCGGGATATGCAGGACTCCTTCTATATTGATGAAGGCATTCTGCTGCGGACCCATACATCCCCGGTACAGCCGCGGGTGATGGAAAAAAGGGCGCCATACATACCTGTGAAGGCTATCGGACCCGGCAAGGTTTACCGGCGGGATGATGATGCCACCCACTCCCCTATGTTTCACCAGGTGGAAGGGTTTATTATTGATAAGAATATTTCCTTCAGTGACCTTAAGGGCATCCTGCTGATAGTACTCAGGCAAATGTTTGGCGAAGACCGGGAAATCAGGCTGAGGCCCAGCTTTTTCCCGTTTACGGAGCCCAGCGCAGAAGTGGATGTCTCCTGTATCATGTGCAATGGCAAGGGCTGCCGGGTTTGCTCCAATACGGGCTGGCTGGAAATACTGGGCGCCGGCATGATCCATCCCAATGTGCTGCAAATGTCCGGCTATGACCCCGAAGAGGTTACCGGCTTTGCCTTCGGAATTGGTATCGAACGGGTAGCTATGCTCAAATACGGAATTGATGACCTGCGGTTATTATTTGATAATGACAAGCGGTTTTTAGCACAGTTTTAGGAGGAGGACTAAGATGAGGGTTTCATATAAGTGGCTCAGGGAATATGTTGATATTCCCGTATCGCCTGAGGAATTGGCTGAGCGGATGACAATGGTCGGTGTGGCCGTAGAGAACATTGAATATCCGGGCAAGGGAATTGAAAAGGTCGTTACCGCAAAAATCGAGAAAATTGAACCACATCCCGATGCCAATAAGCTGGTCGTCTGCAGGATCAATACCGGTTCGGAAATGCTGCAGGTAGTCACCGGAGCGCCTAATGTCAGGGAAGGGCAGGTTATCCTCCTGGCCCTGGTCGGGGGAGCAATTCCCGGAATGAAGATAACCAAGGCCAAGCTGAGAGGTGTGGAGTCATTCGGAATGTTATGCTCCGCCAAGGAACTGGGGCTGGACCCGGAGAACTTTCCCGCGGACCAGAGGGAGGGTATCCTGGAATTTCCGGAAGACACCCGGCTGGGCATGGATGCCCGGGAACTGCTGGGGCTTGATGATGCTGTCCTGGAGCTTGAGCTTACCCCCAACAGGGCGGACTGTCTCAGCATGACAGGTGTGGCCAGGGAGGTATCCGCCGTGCTGGGGACAGCGCTGCAACTGCCCGAAATAGGTGTAAAGGAAATCGAGGAGATCATTGACGGCAAGGTGACTGTTGAGATTAACAATCCCGATTTGTGCGGCCGGTATGTGGCCCGCCTGATCAGAAATGTGAAAATAGGTCCTTCACCGGTGTGGATGCAGCAGAGGCTGCAGGCTGCCGGGGTAAGGCCTATCAGTAATATTGTTGATGTTACCAATTATGTGATGATGGAAATGGGACAGCCGCTGCATGCCTTTGATTATGACAAGCTGGCCCAACAGGCAATTATCGTGCGCCGGGCCCGGGAGGGGGAGAAAATGTTCTCCCTGGATGATGTGGAACGGGAACTCAACCCTGAGATGCTGGTGATTACCGACCCCACAGGGCCGGTGGCCATAGCCGGGGTTATGGGGGGGCTGGATACCGAAATTACCGGCGACACCACCTCAGTCCTTATTGAGGCGGCATATTTCAAGCCTGCCAGCATCCACCGGACCTCCAAAAACCTGGCCCTGAGGTCTGAGTCCTCAGCCAGGTTTGAAAAGGGTATTGATATCAATGGCTGTCTGGCTGCGGCAGCCAGAGCCTGCCAGCTTATTCAGGAGATGGACGGGGGCCGTCCGGTCAAGGGGGCTGTGGATAATTTCCCCGCTCCGCCGGCGAACCCTGTTATCAGGCTGAGACCGGAAAGAACAGCCCTGATCATGGGAATTACCGTTCCCCGGGAGCAAATCGGGGATATCATGGCCCGACTGGGCTTTGGGGTGACTGAGGATGGCAATGATTTTATGGTGGAGGTCCCCACCAGGCGCGGGGATATTACCACCGAGATTGACCTGATAGAAGAGGTCGCCCGGCTGTTTGGTTACAATAATATACCGACCACCCTTCCGGAAGGGGCCAGTACAGAAGGTCGCAAGAGCGAAGCCCAGGTCATGGCAGACACAATCAGTGATTTGATGGCAGGGTGCGGTCTGAATGAAATTATTACCCTGAGCTTTATGAACCCTAAAGCCTTTGATATGTTGAACCTGCCGCCGGAGCACTCCTTAAGGAAGGCGGTGACTGTGCAGAATCCCCTCAGTGAGGAGCAGCGTGTCCTGAGAACGACGATGCTGCCCGGAATCCTGGACATTCTGTCCCGCAATACAGCCAGGAAAAACCGTGATCTGGCGTTTTTCGAAATGGGCCGGATATTCATCCCTGTAGAGGGTGAGAAACTGCCTCAGGAAAAACTGACCCTGGCGGCTGCAGTGATGGGCAAAACCAGGGCCGGCTGGCAGTCAGCAGCTCAGGAAATGGACTTTTACTATCTCAAGGGTGTTCTGGAGTCACTGCTGGATACCCTGAATATCAAAAAATACAACCTGGTCCCGGAAAACCGGGAGAGTTCGTGCCATCCCGGCAGGACTGCCAGGATTGAACTTGGGGGCGAAGCCTTCGGGATAATCGGTGAGATTCACCCCAATGTGGCGGAAAATTACCGTCTCAATGAGAGGGTTTATGTGATGCAGCTGGATGTGGAGACACTCCTCCGGTCTGCGGGAGGGGTCAAGCAATACAGCCCGCTGCCCAGGTATCCGGCTGTGGAACGGGATATGGCGATAGTTGTGAGTCAGGACATTACGGCAGGGGAGATTAACCGCGTAATCAGGAAGAGCGCCGGCAATCTCCTGGAAAGGATCAGCCTGTTTGATGTCTACCAGGGTTCTCAGATAAAGGAAGGCTTCAAGAGTATGGGATTTTCCCTGAGGTTCCAGTCGCCTGAGCGGACCCTGACAGATGAAGAGGTGAATCTGATTCATCAAAAAATACAGCAGGCCTTAAAGGATAATTTCCAGGCTGAGCTGAGGGGCTGAACAGAAGAGAACCCTAAAAACATACCGGCAGCCTTTCGAAATCCCCGGCAGGAATTTGCCGATATATGGCGAATATTGAAAAAGATGAATATAAATGAAGGCAATGGGAGGATCGGTATGGAAGATAAGGGCAGGGCGACGGTACAGATTTATGGTGAGGAATATACGGTAAAAGGCGAGGCTTCACCCGAATACCTGAGAATGCTCGCCGCCTATATCGATAAGATGATGAGACAGGTTGCCGCACGCCAGCCAAGGCTGACAACAGCCAGGGTGGCGGTGCTGACAGCGCTCAACATAGCTGATGAGATGAGCAAGCTTCAGGAGGACTATGATACCCTGGTGAAGCTGATGGACACTGAAAAGAGAAAACCTGACGGGGAGCAGAAGAGGCCTGACGAGAACAAGAACAGGTCTGACCAGAATAAGAACAGGCCTGACCAGGATAAGAACAGGTCTGACCAGGATAGGAAAAAAGAATTTCAGAAAAAGAAGGCATAAACAAAAAGGACGTCTCATGAGAGGCGTCCTCAGATTATTGACAAACCTTGGGTTTTTCGAGTATGAAAAAGTAATATGGACAGGGGTAGATGAATTCCTCCGGCGGGGCCCCCAATCCGTTACCGAAGCCCCGGCTTTTTAGAAAAGCCGGGGCTTCGACGGATCGGGGGGACCCCCAGACATCTCCGCCGGCAACAGCTCCCGCTTCGCGGGTCGCTGGCCGGTCGGACGACAGACTCCGCCATCCGGAACACATCTACCCCTGTCTTATAACATTTAAAACTCAAAATTACTGGCTTTGTCAGCAGCCTGAGGACGTTTAGCAGGATAAGAAAAAAATGTATAAAAAGCAAGAAAAAAGAGAGGAATCTGTCATAAAATGGCGAATCAAACAACTAACTGAGTAGGTGGGTTAAATAAATGAAAATATACGGGTCTGAGGCACAGACGCTCAACGACCTGGGATTGTATAATGGTGTCAGCACAACAACTTTTGACCCCGATCTGGGATCGGCCCTGAACCGGGAAACAGGGGTTGTGATGCTGCTGAGGATATTCGGGTTGGAGGCTGACTGTCACGGCGACAGTATATGCTGATACAGCAGGTTATTCGCCATACAGTATCCATCTTTTTATTGAAGAAGGCATGGACAGTCTCATCCAGTTTAAAGGACAGGCGGTGACCGATTCGGACGGAGAAGTAACCATTAATATCGGTTAAGGGAAGATTACATAAATAGGTGCAGGGTACGATAAAGTAAATATGCCTAGACAAAAATAGAAAAATTATGTAAAATTAATGCATGGAAAAAAATCCTTTGTTATAATTTGGCATTTTGTTGGTTTTGTTTATTGCCAAGTGTAAAAATGATGTAAGTGAGGCATGTTTATGAGTGAGGGAAAAAGATTATCCGCTGATGAAATTGACTTAAGAGACGTATTCAGGATATTGAAGAGACGCTACAAGATAATTGTTTTGATTACCCTGGCCGCATTTCTAATCAGCCTGGGGGCAAACAGTTTTATGTTAACCCCAATTTATTCGACCAAGGCTGTCATGATGGTCAGCCAGGTAGTTCCTGAAGGGGCGACCAACCGGATGAACAACGGGGTAGGCCTGGAGGGGCTGGTAAACAGCATTGCCATAATTCCCCCCCAGACAATGAACTCTTATGTCGGGCAGCTGGGAAGCAATGCCGTCATGGAAAGGGTCATCAAAAAACTCAAGCTTGACAGGGAGGGATACACTCCCGGCAGTCTGGCCGGCCTGATTAAGGTTACTCCCGTCCCGGAAACCAATCTGATCAATATTTATGTCAATCATACCAATCCCTTTACAGCACAAAAGATCGCCAATGCCATCAGCAGTGAGTTTCTGGTCTATGTCACTGAATCCAATCAGGAGCAGCTGACCAGGTCTGTGGATTTCCTGGAGCAGCAGGCTAAAACAACCGGCGCGGAGCTTGATGCGGCAGTGGAAAAACTGAATGAGGTGGAGGCGGCACAGGGCGGAGTCAGCATTCTGAATCAACTGCTCACCGCCAAAATACAGGAGCTTACCCAGGTAAGCTCGCAGCTAACGCAGGCCAGGGCGGAATCCAGGCAGTTGGAGGCCGAGGTAGACCAGGTCTGGGAACAGTTAAGTTCAACATCACCTACCGTTCAAGTCACCACGGGTACTGATGCTGCAGGTGAGCCGGTGGTTGTTGAAGAACCAAACCCAACCTACAATACCCTGAACAATATGGCTGTCCAGGGGACTGTTGATGCCGCCGGGATGAATGCCCGGGTTGCAGAACTCAGTGCCATGGAAAAGCGGGTCTATTCCGAACTGCTGGATATGGAGGTTGAGCTGAACCAGAAAAGCAATATCAAAGGTGCTGCCGAAACCGAGGTCAACCGCCTTCAGGAGACTTATACCCTACTCAGAGCCAAAATCAACGAGGCTAAAATCGCCAAGGCGCTGAAGCTTGGTGAAACAGGGCTGACGGTAGTATCTGAGGCGCCCATTCCGGAGTATCCCGTAAAACCAAACAAGACGCTGAATATGATGATAGCAGTTGTCCTGGGGCTGATGATTTCAGTCGCTTTGGCCCTGCTGCTCAATTATATGGATAATACCATTAAAACCGCCCAGGAAGCAGAGGATCTCCTGGGGCTGCCCGTACTGGGCCAGATACCGGTGTACAAGCCGTTTAAGGGAAGCCGATCGGGTGCGGTAACTGTGTCTGATAATGCAGGACGTCCCCTGGATATGTAGGCTCCCGGAAATGACCGGGAATACACATGGTGAGTTGTTGTACTGATTTTCAACGCTGCCACCGGAGAAATCTAACCTTGTTCCTGGCGAAGCCACGGACTAAACCGCCAATTCGGCTCTACCCGCAGGGGGCACGCCGGATCCGTAAAGGCACTGAAGCGCCTACGGCTCCGCTGCTGCCTCAGTGGCGCCTTCGCCATCCATGGCTTCGGTCCGTGGCTTCGCTTAGCGGGAACTGCGGTAATATTTCTCACGGTGGCAGCGCAAGGAAAATCTTGCACAACACCTCACCATATGCCACGGTCATTTCCGGAGCCAGACATAGGGGGAAAGTCCGGGAATATTCATAAAGGACTTTACCTTAGTTTAGAGAGGTAGGTACAGATGGAAATGCTGAAGAAAAAGGTAATTGCTGAGATAGATACCGGGTCACCGGTGGCGGAGGCATTTCGCCTGATCAGGACAAACCTGAAGTTTGTATCAGTTGACAAGCCATTTAAATCTGTTTTGATTACCAGCTCCAGCCCCATGGAGGGAAAATCGGAAACGGCAGCCAACCTGGGTGTGGTCATGGCCCAGTCCGGGGTCAGGGTGATTATTGCCGACTGTGACCTGAGGATGGCCGAACAGCACACCATATTCGGGCTGGGAAATCACAAGGGAATTACTGATTTTTTGACAGGTGAAGCCACTCTCGATCAAATCGTGAATCAGACCCGGATACCTAAGCTGAGCGTGGTTACCGCAGGCAAGCTGCCGCCCAACCCGTCTGAACTGCTGCAGTCTGAGAAGACCAGGGAGCTGCTGAGCCAGTTGATGGAAATGTGTGATATGCTGATTATAGATTCTCCGCCGCTCTTAATCCGGGCTGATGCTGTTGTCCTGTCAGCTATGGCCGGCGGGGTGATCATGATGTTAAGAACAGGCAGGACCAAGATTGAGGCAGTTCAGGAAGCCAAGGACCGGCTGGAGAAAGCCGGGGCCAGGATCTTAGGGGTTGTCATGAATGACGGGTAAAAGAATATATCTTTCTTCACCACATATGAGTGATGAAGGCTATGAACAGTTTTATGTAAAGGAAGCATTTGATACCAACTGGGTGGCCCCTGTAGGGGAAAATGTAAATCAATTTGAGAAGGAAATGGCAGATAAGGTCGGGGTCAATGCAGCTGCTGCCTTAGCCTCAGGGACGGCTGCCATCCATCTGGCGCTGAAGGCTGCCGGAGTGGGGAGCGGGGATATTGTCTTTTGCCAGAGTCTCACTTTTTCCGCTACCGCAAATCCGATTATATATCAAAATGCGATTCCGGTTTTTATTGACAGTGACCGGGAAACCTGGAACATGAGTCCGGCGGCTCTGGAAAGGGCCTTTGAGAAATATAAACCAAAAGCAGTGTTGGTTGTTCACCTGTATGGCCTGGCGGCTGATATGGATAAGATTGTTGAGCTGTGTAAGGAACACGAGGTATCACTGATTGAGGATGCCGCCGAATCATTGGGGACCTTGTACAAAGGGTGTTACACCGGCACTATGGGCGATTATGGTGTTTTTTCATTTAATGGCAACAAAATCATCACCACCTCAAGTGGCGGGATGCTTGTCAGCAATAATGAAGCGAAAATTGCCAAGGCCCGATTCTGGGCCACCCAGGCCAGAGACCCGGCAAGGCACTACCAGCACAGTGAACTGGGCTATAACTACAGGATGAGCAATATTGTGGCCGGGATTGGCCGGGGGCAGCTCCGGGTTTTAGAGAAGCGAGTTGAGAAGAAAAGGCAGATATTTGAGTTTTACCGGCAGGAGTTGGGAGAATTAGCAGGTGTCACCATGATGCCGGTGAATGAGTGGAATGAGCCTAACTTCTGGCTGAGCTGTATGACCCTGAGCGGTCCGGTGAGGCCCCTGGATATTATGGAGGCCCTGGAGGCTGAGAATATCGAATCCAGGCCCATCTGGAAGCCGATGCACCGGCAGCCGTTTTTTGCGGAGTATGATTTTGTGGGTGACGGTGTATCTGAGGAGATATTTGAGGATGGGATCTGCCTGCCGAGTGATACCAAGATGACAGGTGAGGATTTGGAGAGGATTGCAGAGATAATCAAAGGTTTGTGGAGTAAACAAGGGGTTGTGGAGTAAATAAGGGGTTGTGGATATAGAGTGCAAACCGAGGTTAGGCCAGGTACAGAGCTGCCTGTGCGGCATCATGGCACTGGCGGTGTATATAGAAAATATCTGAAGAGGCCGATGGATTTTGTGTTATCCTTAGGTGCGATTATTGGATTAGCGCCGGTTTTGCTTACAGTAGCCGTGTTAGTGAGGGTTAAGCTGGGGAGTCCGGTACTGTTTAAGCAGAAACGACCGGGGCTGAATGAGAAGATTTTTACGATGTATAAATTCAGGACCATGACTGATGAGAAAGATGAGCATGGTGAGCTGCTGCCTGATGAGATAAGGCTGACGAAGTTTGGGAAGTTTCTGCGGTCAACATCACTTGATGAGCTGCCGGAGTTGTTTAATATATTAAAGGGAGATATGAGTGTAGTCGGGCCACGGCCACAGCTCATAAGGGATATGGTGTTCATGACACCGGAGCAGAGGCAGAGGCACAGTGTTTTGCCGGGATTATCCGGCCTGGCACAGATAAACGGGCGCAACTGCATCTTGTGGGAAGATAAATTTAGATATGACCTGAAGTATATTGAAAAGATTACGTTTTTGGGTGACTGGAAGATTATATTTCAGACAGTTGCAAAAGCTTTTAAACGGGAAGGCGTTGCTGCTGAAGGAATGGAGACTGCAGAGGATTATGGGGATTATCTGCTGCGGGTAGGCAGTATTGATGATGATGCATATAAGGTGGGTGTGGAAGAGAGTAAACAGATTAGTATGGTTGGTTTAGAATTATTTAAGAAAAAGTAGAGGAAGGTAAATGGATGAATTAGTTTCAATCATTACACCGGTTTATAATTCTGAAAAATATATAGGTGAGACAATTAAAAGTGTCCTTTCTCAGACTCATCAAAACTGGGAGATGCTGATAACGGATGATTGTTCTAAAGATAATACTGCAGAGGTGATTAAGCAAATTATTGACCCTCGTATTAAGTATTTTAAATTAGAGAAAAACTCCGGTGCTGCTATTGCGAGAAATCGAGCTTTAGAAAAAGCCCAGGGCAGATATATTGCATTTTTAGACGCAGATGATATGTGGAAATCCGAGAAACTGGAAAAACAACTAGCTTTTATGGTTAAGAATAGTATCGGGTTTTCATTTTCAGGTTATGAAATATTACGGGACGGTGGGAACAAGGTCATAAGTGTTCCAAACTCCCTCAATTACAGCCAGTTTATGAAAAATACAATTATCGGCACTTTAACGGTGATGATTAACACGGATGTTGTTGGAGAAGTTAGGTTAGTTAATGTTAAGAAAGACCATGATTCAATGACATGGGCGAAGCTTCTCAGAGAAGGAAATGTAGCCTATGGCTTGAACGAGAGTCTTGCTTATTACAGAAAAGTAGTTGGTTCTATTTCAAACGATAAATTGCTAGCAGCGAAGAGTCACTGGAATAACTGCAGGGAGATTGAAAGGCTATCAATACCAAGATGTATGTATTATTTCTTTTTTTACATTTTAAATGCATTGAAGAAACATTATTTATAGAAAATAATTCTTTAGCATTGTATTAGTAGCCGTTTTTAAGAATCTAAGGAGTGATATGTACTGAAAAACTACCTTTCTAGAATATACCTTAATTCACCTTTTATCGTGAAAAGAGTTCTTGCAAACATCGAAGCTATGAGAAGAGACAGGTATCGTAGATTCGGAGAATTTTATGAAGTGAAGGACCAAGTTGATTTTGAAAGAAACATGATTAATGGCAATTGTGATTTTAACTTCTATAAGATGAATGCCTTTCTTAAGGAAATATCGAACAATGTTAATTATTATAATCTTTTAAAGGGGTATGAAATTCATGCCATTAAAGATTTTGAACGGGTTCCTCTATTAACAAAAAAAATGATAAAAGAAAACAGGGAGAAGTTAATCTCGACAAAGATAGTAAATAAAAAGGAATTATGGAATGGTTCTTCAAGCGGGTCAACAGGATCACCGTTGAAATTCTATAGAGATAAAAACAGTATAAGAATTGAGCGATATAATTATGATAGCTACTATAAATACTGTGGGTGTGATTTAAACGAAAAGCGTATCAGGATTTCTGGTGTAAAAATTGTACCATTTAACCGAGAAAGGCCACCATACTGGTTATATATAGACAAGTATAAACAACTGCAATGTAGCGTTTATCATATTTCTAAAAACACCTTTAACCATTACCTTTATGCATTTAAAAGATCAGGTGCTGATTTTGCGACAGGATTCCCGTCGGGTTGGTCTGCGTTAGCGGAGTTAATGATAGAGCATGGATTAACTTTTTCAAAATTTAAAGCTATTGTGACAGATAGTGAAGGGCTGTCAAGCGAACAGCAGAAAAAGATTGAACAAGCTTTTGAGTGCCCGGTTTACCAAACTTACGGGTTGGGAGAAGTAGGAATGTGTGCTGTTCAATGTAACAAAGGCAATTATCATATATTGTCAAGTCATTATGTGGAAGTTGTTGACAAAGATGGGAAAAGTGTTATTGATGGCGAAGAAGGGGAAATTGTAGTAACAGATTTTAACAGTACTAACTATCCCTTTATAAGATACGCAACTGGAGATTTAGGCGTAATGTACCATAATGATTGTGGATGTGAAATTAAGACCCCTTACTTATCGAGTATCACAGGGAGGATAGAAGATTATATTGTCGCCAAGGATGGTAGGAAAATTAAAAGACTAACTTTAATTATGAAACCTGCTGTAGGAGTAAAAGAAAGCCAGATTATTCAGGTGGCACGAGATAAGATTGTTATTAATGTAGTTCCAGATCAGAACTTTGTCGAAGGATCCATGAAACTAGTTTTAGAAAATGCCAGAGAATTTATTGGAGATATGAAATTAACGTGGAATAAAGTTGAACAACTTGAGAGGATGCCTAGCGGAAAACTGAAGTTTTTGGTAAGGAAGATATAGGCTAAGAGTTTATCAATTATGAGGACATTGAAAAATGTCAAAATCCAATATTATTAGTTAATTCGGAGGAATAATGTATAAAGTTGCTATGATAGGTCATTTTGGTGGAGATAAAAACTTTTCAGATGGACAGACTGTGAAAACAAAAGAATTGTATAGCACTATTATCAGTGAATATACATCGGAAGTTTTTGTTCTAGATACCTATCAGATTACCAAAAACATATTTAAACTTATTAGTCTCGTTAATAATGTCTTAAAAAATAGTGAAAAGATTATTCTTATAGTTTCTTCACGGGGCTACAAAGTTCTGTTGCCAATTTTGATTATATTAAATCACGTATATAAAAGGGATATTTTTGATTTTGTTATAGGAGGATTTAGACAAAACCATCTAAAGAAAAGCTGGGCCTTACGTTTGTTGTCCAGGCGCTGCAAGAAGATTTATTTGGAATCATACAAACTTGTTGATGAATATTTAAGTTTAGAAATAGTGAATTGTAATTATCTACCCAATTTTAAACAATTAAATATTGTTTCTTTAGAAGAATTAAATATAGAGGTGAAAAAACCTTTTAAGGTTTGTACATTCTCTAGAATATGCAAAGAAAAGGGTATTGAAGATGCTATTGATGCTGTAAAATTAGCAAATGCTAAACTTGGGGAAGTAGTATATAAGTTAGATATATTTGGATTGCCAGATAATAGTTATAAAGAGCGATTTGAGTCTTTACAGAAACAGTTCCCCTCATTTATTAGATATGGCGGAATGGTTGACTATAATAAGAGTACCCAGGTTTTAAAAGACTATTTCCTGTTGCTATTTCCTACTTATCATAACGGAGAAGGATTTCCAGGAACTTTGATAGATGCATTTGCTTCTGGTTTGCCGATTATTGCTTCTGAGTGGAATTGTAATGCTGAAATTATTAAGGATTATAGAACGGGACGAATAATTCCCGCAAAAAATTTGACGGTATTAAGTGAAATACTTCTATACTATGCACAGAATCCTTCAGAGATACTTGATATGAGAAAACAGTGTGTTGATGAAGCCTATAAATATATACCTAAATATGCGTTAAAGTCATTTATAGATGAACTAAAGAATGATTCCTAATATTAATGCGTATAAATAGTACATGAAATATTCCTGCTATCGCTGTTGGTATTGATATTGTTGGTAATCCGTTTCATGTAAAGCGGAGCAAGGAATTCGATGATAATAATCCAACCAAGATTTGTGAAAAATCTAAGGTATATGAGTAACTTAGCTAAAAAAGAAGCATTATGGGGGAGTTAAAAACTGGAATGGTTTGGATTGTAGGATGTAATAATTCGATAGTAACTGATTTTTATCTAAATATCATCGAATCAGCTATTAAAATAATAACTACTACAAACGTCTTAAAAGCGGATAGTATTGACAGCATAAAAAACAGTAATAAAAACGATTACTATATTGTTGCTAGGATAATTGACGCAGTTAAGTTATATTTAAAAGGGCGGCAAAACATTATATTTTGGGTTCAAGGAGTTGAGCCAGAAGAAAGTTATATGCGGCATAAAAATGTATTTAAGAAGGTTGTTTTAGAAATATTGGAAAGATTTATATTAACACGTGCGAAGTTTGTATTCTTCGTATCTAATACTATGAAGAAACACTATGAGATAAAATATGGTATCAACTTTAATGAAAGACATTATATAATGCCTTGTTTTAATACCAATATTCATAAACCAGCTTTTTTCAAAAAAGGAAAGTACAAAAACAATGTTTTTGTCTATATAGGATCTCTGAGTGTATGGCAACGTTTTGACAAGGTTGTTGCATTTTATAAATGTATTGAAGAATTTGGAATATTCAATAGTAAGCTGTTAGTTTTAACTTCAGAACGTCAAAAAGCAACAGATATTTTGAAAAAATCGGGAATACGAAATTATGAAGTCAGTTTTGTGAATAACGATGAATTACCCAATATCCTATCAGATGCAAAGTATGGATTTATAATTCGTGATGATGTGATAGTAAACCATGTGGCTACACCAACTAAAATATCTACTTATTTATCTTGCGGAGTTATCCCAATATATAGTTCATGCCTTAAAGACTTTCATAGAGTTTCAGAGGGAATGCGGTATAAAATATTATATGACACAGATAGTATTCAAAACGTCTTGTCTGGCCTTTTAAGAGAAGAGATAAACAGTATGGAGATTTATGAAGAGTACAAGAATGTGTTTTCAACTTATTATAATGTTGATTACCATATAAAGAATATTATTCCCTGTGTTAAGGGCTTGCTGAAACCAGAGTGAAAGTGGATTTGAGTCAAAAAAGTTACATATAAGGAGCTACTTCAGTGAAAGTGAAAAAAATATATTTCTTGACGGGTAATTTAGGATACGGTGGAGCCACAAAGATTTTAATCCAGTTAGCGAATTATTTGTCAAATAATAATCAGATTGTCAAAATCATTAATTTTGGTACAAAGGATAGCTTTTATTGGATTAATTCAGAAATTAAAATCATTAACATAATTGGGGGATTTACCAATATTCGAAAGTTGAGAAGATTATTTCAACTGATATATTTAAGAGGAATCATAAAACGAGATAAGCCAGATGTCTTAATAGCTTTTGAAAACATGGCAAAATTACTGGCAGTAAGCGCAACTGCTCTTTCCAAGACGAAAGTAATAGTGTCAGAACGAAAGGATCCTTATAATTATAATAGGAAAAAAAAGCGATATATGCATTTACGGTATATATTTGCAGATGGGTGTGTATTTCAAACCTCTGGGGCATCTAGATATTTCCCGAAGTCAGTACGAAGAAAAGGCACGGTTATTCCAAATTTCATCAATATAGAAAAGCCGAACCTCCATCCTATAGAATTAAGGAAGAATGAAATAGCTTTTGTAGCGCGTTTTGAGTTAGCACAGAAACGTCAAGATATCATGATTAAAGCGTTTAAACTTGTTATTAAAAAGCATCCTAAGGTAAAGTTAGTCTTTTATGGTGATGGGCCAGACATTGATACAGTTAAAACTATGGTTTCTGAATATGATCTCTCTGATAGTATTGTTTTTGCTGGCGTTATTTCAAATATGGACAATGTATACAGGCATTCAAGATTGTTTGTTCTTACATCAGAATATGAAGGGATACCAAATGTTTTGATTGAGGCAATGGCATATGGACTCCCCGTTATTTCAACAGACTGTAGTCCGGGAGGAGCGCGCCTGCTAATCGATAGTGGAGTTAATGGCATTATTGTGCCTGTAAATGATTTTAAAAAGTTGGCTGAGGCAATTATTTACCTTTTAGATAACCCTAAAATAGCTGAAGGTTACGGGGCAAAAGCACAAGAAGTTGTTGATAGGTTTAAACCTGCCAAAATACTGCCAATGTGGCAAGAATACATTAATGCAATAATTTTCTAAAGGAATGGAATATGGATAAAAAAGCTAATGTTTTTTCAATAAAGTTTAAAAAAGATAGTCTTTATATGTTTGTTTTATTTATATATATTTTTTTAGCCTATGCAACTAGTTATTTCAGTTTGCCAGAAATTTATCTACAATGTAGCTTATATATTTTTTTTCTTTTTTCTTTTATCAGACTGTTACTTAAGAAGGCGAAAATTCCAATTACATTTATTTCATGGTACGCAGGTTTCCTTTTAATTTGTACAGTTTCATTGCTTTATGCAAGTTCATTGGAATTGTCTATAAATATGAGTTCAAATTTACTAATGGCATTTTTCTTTGGTATATCGATGTCAGTTTTTTTGCAGATAGAAAACGGCTCAGAAAAACTCATGAAAATATTCATTATAACAGGGCTCATTGTTGGAACATTTCTAGCTTTGACCTTTAGCCCGGAACATTCTTGGAGCAGACTAGGCGAAGACTTTGGAGTCAATGAAAACTTGGTGGGTCTTATGTATCTAATACCTTTGTGCTTTGCTTTTGTTAACTTATATAGAAAAAGCTTTGTTACTTTAAGTGCTTTAGCTGCTATAGTGTGTGGATATAATGTATTAATATCCGGTTCTAAAAAGGCTGTTCTTGGCTTCTTGGTTTTTGTTTTGGTGTATTTGATATCAGAAAAAAAAGTGTCTAAAAAAATTCGGAACACTATACTGATTATATTTATGGTTATGTTTGTCTCCATAATGATTATGAACACACCAAGTTTATATAATGTCGTTGGTTACCGATTTGAAATGATGTACCAAAATTTAATTAATGATAGCGGCACAAATTCATCCACTACTATCCGAATAAATATGATTCAATACGGATTACATTTGTTTGCTGAAAGTCCAATATGGGGATATGGAATTAACAATTTTGCACATTATTGGAGTATGTTTTCTGGAAAACAAACTTATTCTCATAACAACTACATTGAGTTATTAGTTGATTTAGGGATTTTAGGATTTATAATATACTATAGTGTTCACTTTTATTTGGCGAAAAAACTACTAAAGACAAGAAAATGCAATGTGCCAAATAGAGCAATATATTTTGCGCTTCTTGCATTGATTCTTTTTTATGATTTTGGCATGGTATCATATTATGATACAAGGATAATTACGTTAATAGTATTTGTTATATATGGCACAGTTATAAATGTAAAGAGAAAACAAGGAGAAATAGCTCATGAAGCAATTGTTAATTCTAAAAGATTATAGAGATATGTTCTGGGTGTCAGTGGAAAACCTTAAAGACTATAAATCAATGAATGTAGAGCAAATATCCAACTACTTTTCGAACCGAGGATACAAAATATCTGTACTCAAATACTCGGAAATTGATTTTGATGAGGACTATCAAGGAGTGTATGTACTATACCAAACATCAGAAGACATAGGTACATTTTACAAAGATTATATTGAAGACATTATTTTGTTTTTACAATATAAGGGAGCAATATTATTGCCGAATTTGTATTATTTTAGGGCACATCACAATAAAAACTATATGGAATTGCTACGTAATACTTTTAATAATGATGAGCTGAAATCGATTATGAGTAAATTGTATGGTAATGGTATTGAAGCAATCGGTGATGTTGAAGAATACCCCGTTGTTATAAAAGCTGCAGAAGGTGCTGGAAGTCAGAATGTCAGTTTAGCGAATAGTCCAAAAGAATTAAAAAAAGTCCTAAATTTGTTGAGTGCGGTTTTTATGGTGAACAGTTTTAAATCAGTAAAAGATTTTTTGATATATTATATATGTCGAAAGCTAATTGGTAAAGTTCAATCGCCATATAGAAACTACACTTTCTATCGTAAGAAATTTGTAATTCAAAACTTTGTCCCAAATTTAACCGGAGACTATAAAGTATTATTTTTTGGAGGAAAATACTATACACTTTATAGAAAAAACCGAGAGAATGATTTTCGAGCTAGTGGAGGGGGGCGTCTCTTTCCGGTTTCAGATGAAGATAACTTAGGCCTTTTAGATTTTGCGAGTAACGTTGTTTCGGAAATAGACTTCCCTATCATTGGAATGGATGTAGGTTTTGATGGTTCCAGATATCATCTGATTGAATTTCAGATGATCCATATAGGGCCTTATGCATTGCATGCATCAGATTGTTGGTATGAGTATAATGACAGTCACTGGGTACGGAAAAATGGTAAATCAAACTTGGAAGAGGAATTCTCTAGGAGCATATATGAGTTCATAGAAAAAATTGCACAATAACCAAACAATGGAAAGTGAGTTCAGGTTCTGATTAATTAATTTTTTTATATATATCAGATATTGTATGAGAGGATAAATTATGAAGAGTTTATCGATATTGTTGCACGGGTCATATAATGGCTCGAATTATGGAGATATTTTATTAGCATGGCTAATAAAGAATATCATTGAAGAAGAAGGAGTCAATTGCATTCTAAATAATGCTAGTTCATATTTTCATAGAATACTGGGTAAATCAGGGGAGCATCCTTTGCGACATAATTTGAAGGGTGTTGACGGTGTTATTTTTGGTGGGGGAGGTTACTTAACAACAAAAAAAATTGGTATTAGAGGTTATAAATTATTACTTTTAACACATCTTGTACCAATGTTAGAAGCTAAACGCAGAAATATTCCCTATGCGATAGTTGGGGTAGGTTCAGGTCCGATTCATGACCCAATACTACAAAGAATTTCAAAGTATGCTTTAAATAATGCAAAGTTAATAATACTTAGAAACCAAGAGTCTAGAGACTATCTGCGAAAGTATAATGTTACAAATGGAATAAAGGTTACGGCAGATTTGGCATTAGCATATACCCCGAACATGATAAAGATTGAAGATGATATTCAAGCCGAAAGATTACTTGCAACGCTTCCAAAGGGTCTTAGAGTATTTCTTCATGTAAATCTCTATAACCCTCATGGTGGAATAAGTGACATCGAAAGAGGTTGTGAAATTTTAGTAAAAGAGTTAATTAAATATGCTCATGATGATGAAAACATAGTTTTTATTATTGGCTCAGATTATGAATCGAAGCAATGTAATGAAATTAATAGAACTTTACATAATATGTTACCGAGTAAACGATCAATCGTTATTCAAGATTATAATCCTTGGACACTATCTGCAATAATAAATCGGTGTGATGTAATTATTACAACAAAATTACACGTAGGAATTATCGCAACTTCGTTCGGAAAGACTGTATTGTCTTTTTCAGGGGATCAAAAAATTAAACGGTTTTATGAGCAAATAAATGCTGGTGAACGATGTATTGAGTTAAAGTCTTTAGAACGAGGGGATGCCTATAAACAACTTAAGAATTTTATTTATGCCGAACCAATTAATATCGAGGCTCAACGTGAATTAGCATATGAAAGTTTGAGATTTATTAAGGAGTTTATCAAGAAACTTCAAAAGGAACCAAAATAGAATGGCTGAATATACGAAGCAAATTAAAATTGGAGCAATTCTTGCCTATGTATTTATTGGACTTCAATTAATAAGTGGTTTGGTGTTTACTCCCTTCTTATTAAAGTCTTTGGGACAGGAAGAATACGGTCTTTACTCTCTTATTGGTGCGTTTGTTGCATACTTGTCAATTATGGACTTTGGGATTGGTTCAACCATAACTAGGTACGTTGCAAAATATCGTGCAGAGGAAGATGAGGAGAGTCAAAACGGATTTCTAGCAACTTGTATTGTCTTATATCTAGTTATAGGATTTCTAGTTACATTAGTTGGGATATTTATTTATATCAATATTGAAACTATTTTTAGCAATTCGGTTAAAGAATCACAGTTACCCTTAGCAAAGACTATGCTGCAAATATTGTTATGTAATATTATTATTTCTCTAGTTGGATACGCATATCCAGCTATTATTACAGCCTATGAAAAACATATTTTCAACAAAATAACAGACATCGGGCGACTTGTTTTACGTGTCGGGGTACTAGTCCTGTTATTATCATTAGGTTTCAAATCTTTAGCAATTGTAATAGTCGATACATGTCTTAACATTTTAATCCTGTTCATAAAGATAATCTATGTTCAATTAGTTTTGAAGACTAGAATTAAATTAAAATTATTCAGTATTAGCATAGTAAAAGACATTTTTTCGTTTTCTATTTTTGTATTTCTAGCAAACCTTATTAACCAGGTAAATTTAAAGCTTAATCTTTTAGTACTAGGTATAGTCTCTGATGTTGTTCAGATTTCAATTTGCTCGGTTGCAATGATGTTAGTAACTTATTTCACTCAATTTTCTCAAGCTGTTTCTGGGATGTTTTTGCCTGCCTTAACAAGACTTACGGCAAGCAATACCTCAATGTGGAGTGTAGAGAATTACGCAATTAGAATTAGTAGAATACAAATAAAATTGTTAACACTAATACTTGTGAGTTTTGCAACACTAGGTTCTCAATTTGTAATTCTGTGGGTTGGTAGAGAATACTCAAGGGCATACAATGTGGCATTATTAATGATGATTGCTTATTATATGCCTTTCACACAGACTTCATTAAATGCCTTGTGTTTAGCTTTAAATAGACATAAAGTTAGAAACAGTATTTATGGGATTTGTAGTATTGCAACATTATTACTAATGATACCGCTTTCCAAAAAATATGGAGCGACTGGTTCAGCGATAGCAACCTTAATTTCTATGGGAGTCGGGTACGGTATTTTTATTCAGGGTTATTACCACAAAAAGATTGGTATTAATATGTTTAGGTTTATAAAAGAATCATATTTGGATACATTTATTCCTGCAGTGATTAGCTTTTTAGTTGGGGTTGCTTTAACTAAAATATTTATTGTATCCTGGGGTATGTTTTGTCTTCAAGCCTTTGTAGTTTTCTTTACATATATCATTCCCTTATGGTTTATAGGTATGAATAAATTCGAAAGAGATTTGATTATGGAGCCGATTCGAAAGGTATTGTATGTTAAACATAAAACTAGGGGTATTGGTTGAAAAACGAAATGTTAGAATTAGAAAATAAAATTTGATTTGAATCATTGAAAGGAGAAACTGACTTGTGAAAATATCCGTAGCAGGGACAGGCTATGTTGGCCTGGTGTCAGGTGTCTGCCTGGCCGAAGTTGGCCACCAGGTTACCTGTGTTGATGTTGACGAAAGCAAAATAAACTTTATGAAACAGGGTATTTCTCCTATCTATGAGCAGGACCTGGAAGAACTGATGCAAAAGAACTACTCCGCCGGTCGGCTTGATTATACCACTGACTACAAATCAGCCTATCGGGATGCAGATGCCATATTCATCGGTGTGGGAACCCCGGAGCAGCCTGACGGTTCTGCAGACCTGTCATACATAGCTACAGTTGCCCGGCAGATTGCCGAGACTATTGAGCGGGACTGCCTTGTTGTGGTCAAGTCCACAGTTCCTGTGGGAACAAATGATAAGGTGGAGCAGTTTATTCACGATTTCCTGCCCCATGACGGGGAAAAACATACCGGTAACGGAGTCGGTGCCGGTCACAAGATCAGGGTGGAAGTGGCCTCCAACCCGGAGTTTCTGGCCCAGGGGACAGCGGTTCGCGATACCCTCCGGGCAGCCAGGATTATCATCGGAACAGAGAGCAGATGGGCTGAGGAAATGCTCATGAAGATATATGAACCCTTCAACCTGCCCATCGTTTCTGTCAGTAGAAGGTCTGCCGAGATGATTAAATATGCTTCCAATGACTTCCTGGCCCTGAAAATCTCCTACATGAACGATATAGCCAACCTCTGTGAACTGGCTGGCGCTGATATCCAGGATGTGGCCAGGGGTATGGGCTTTGATGAACGTATTGGCAGCAGGTTCCTCAATGCCGGCGTTGGCTATGGCGGTTCCTGTTTCCCTAAGGATACCAAGGCATTGGAGTATTTAGCCCGGCAGCACGGCTATGAGCTGCGGACTGTTAAGGCTGCCATAGATGTCAATTCCGATCAGAAGACTATGCTGTATAAGAAGGCCTGTAAAAGGCTGATTACCTTTAACGGCCTGAAGGCAGCCGTGCTGGGGCTGACCTTTAAGCCTGACACGGATGATTTGAGAGAGGCTCCATCCCTTTCCAATGTTCCTTTGTTATTGGCCCAGGGTGCCAATATCTATGCATATGACCCTGTTGGCATGGACAATTTTAAGCGGAAGTATCCCGAGGGGGAAAATGGCAGGGGAAGTATCAAGTATGTAGATAACATCGAGGATGCTTTGCAAGACGCTAATGTCTGCTTTATCTTTACTGAGTGGGGCGAGATCAGGGCAGTGCCGCCGGAAACCTATAAGAAGTTGATGCGGACTCCTTTGGTTTATGACGGCAGGAATATATATGAAGTGCAGGAGATGCGCGAAGCAGGTGTGGAATACTACTCCATAGGGAGGCAGTAAACACCGACTTCAGGCATTTAAAGGGGGAAACTGATTGAAAACCATCGTAGTTACAGGTGGAGCCGGGTTTATCGGTTCACACCTTTGTGAGGCCTTGCTGCATAGTGGGAATAGGGTTATCAACATTGACAGTTTTAATGATTATTATGACCCCCGGATCAAGAGGCGCAATGTCAGCGAAACAGAGGCCTTTATCAGCGCCAATAACCTGGATAGGAATTCCTATGTGCCGGCAGAGGGAGATATCCGTGATTTGGAATTTTTAAAAACGGTCTTTTCAGAGCATCAGCCTGATGTCATTGTCCACCTGGCAGCATATGCAGGAGTAAGGCCCTCAATCGAAAATCCGGTATTATACACCGAGGTCAATGTCAACGGTACCCTGAATCTCCTGGAAATCTGCCGGATTTATGGGATTGATAAGTTTGTTTTCGCTTCCTCCTCTTCAGTCTATGGAAATAATGATAAAGTACCTTTTGCAGAGGATGATGTGGTGGATTTCCCGATTTCACCTTATGCAGCCACCAAGAAAGCCGGAGAGCTGCTGTGCCATACTTATCACAGCCTGTATGGCATTAATATGGCCTGTCTGAGGTTTTTTACAGTTTACGGTCCCAGGCAGAGACCTGATTTGGCGATACATAAGTTTACCGGCTTGATTACAGCCGGACAGGCTGTCCCGTTTTACGGAGATGGCAGTACGGAGCGGGATTACACCCATATTGACGATATTATCGACGGAGTCACCAAAGCCATTGCCTGGGTCAGTGAAGGCAGTGGAAAGTATGAGATTTTCAACCTGGGTGAGTCAAATACTGTCAGCCTGAACACGATGCTCACGACTATTGAAAATACTTTGAATAAAAAAGCCATATTAGATAAGTTACCCCTGCAGCCTGGGGATGTGAACCGTACCTTTGCTGATATTTCAAAAGCAAAGAGAATCCTGGGATATAATCCCCAGACGGATTTTGCAGAGGGAATCAGGAAGTTTGTTGAATGGTTAGGTGGTTATTATGAATTACCAAAAGAGAATACTTCTCCTAAGCTTTATTGATGCTGTTATCGTAACAGCGGCAGTCGGTCTGGCCTACCTGATCAGGTTTGATTTCCGGGTTGAGCCCAGGTTTTTTGCCCTGCTGCCATATGTCATGGCTGCCCATGTTATTCTGACCCAGATTTCTTTTCAATGGGTTAAGATGTACCGTCGGGTCTGGCAGTATGCCAGCATCGGGGAATTGGTGCAGGTTGCCAAGGCTGCGGCTTTCTCGGAAGCGGTATTTTTCCTCCTGCACAATATCCTGCGCCTGATTGATCCGGAGCTGGTTGTGCCGCGCTCAATTTACCTCCTGGCCTTTGTTCTGATTATCCTGGGGGTGGGCGGGTCGCGCCTGTTCTGGAGGATGGTCCGGGATTCTTACCTGAGCCCCCGACACCGGACCGGGAATCGCCGTACCCTGATTGTGGGCGCTGGTCAGGCAGGAGTACTGGTGGCCAGGGAATTGAAGCAGTCAGGGGACTCTGACCTGTATCCGGTTGCTTTTGTGGATGACAACCCCAACAAATGGAATCTGGAGGTCTTGGGGCTTAGTGTTTTGGGCGGCTGTGAGCAGATACCGGAAATTGTCAGGGACCATGATATTGAGAAGATTATCATTGCCATTCCGTCTGCTTCCAGGTCTGAAACAGCCCGGGTTATTGAAATATGTAAGGACACCGGGGCTCAGATTAAGATGCTGCCAAAGGTGTCAGACCTGATCAGTAAGCGGTTTTCGGTAAGTATGATCAGAGAAGTCAGTGTTGAGGACCTGCTGGGGAGAGACCCGGTAAAGGTTGATTTAGAGGGAATCGCCAATTACGTTACCGGTCAGGTGGTTCTGGTTACCGGGGCCGGTGGTTCCATCGGTTCCGAGCTCTGCCGCCAGATTGCCGCGTTTGTCCCGGAGAGACTGCTTCTCCTGGGTCATGGCGAAAACAGTATTTATGATATTGAGATGGAACTGCATAAAATTTACCCCGACCAGAAGACAGCGGCCCTTATCGCCGATATCCAGGACCGGCAGCGGCTCAATGAGGTTTTTGCCGCCTACCGTCCTGTAGTGGTATTCCATGCTGCGGCCCATAAGCATGTCCCCCTGATGGAGAGCAATCCGGTGGAAGCAGTCAAAAACAATGTCCTGGGGACCCGGAATGTTGCGGAATGTGCCCATGAGTATGGAGTTTCCCGTTTTGTGATGGTATCTACCGATAAAGCGGTCAACCCTACCAGCATCATGGGGACCACCAAGCGGGTGGCCGAGCTGTTTGTCCAGGGTCTGGGCAGGACAAGCCCGACCAAGTTTGTGGCCGTAAGGTTTGGCAATGTCCTGGGCAGCCGGGGCAGTGTGATCCCTTTATTTAAGAAACAGATTGCCGCCGGCGGCCCGGTTACCGTCACTGATCCACACATGGTCCGTTATTTCATGACTATTCCTGAGGCCGTCCAGTTGGTTATCCAGGCCGGAGCCTTTGCTGAGGGTGGCGAGATATTTATTCTGGATATGGGCAAACCGGTCAAAATAAACGATCTGGCCAGGGACCTAATCCGCTTGTCAGGGCTGGAACCGGATCGGGATATTGAAATAAAGTATACCGGCATTCGTCCGGGAGAAAAGCTCTATGAGGAGATTCTCACCAATGAGGAAGGAATCACTGCTACCAGGCATGACCGTATTTTTGTCGGCCAGCCGGGAGAATATTCCTGGGAAGAACTGCAGTTCATGCTGCGCAAGCTGGAAAAGGCAGCAGCCAGAAATCAGTCTGCGGAAAAGGCCGGAGAAATCAGGGAACTGCTGCAGCAGATTGTACCCTCTTATCATTTGCCGGTTTATGAACGAGCAGCGGTTGATGAAATCCTGCAAAGCCGGAGCGAAACAGCCGCCGGCAAATAAGACCATAAAACACAGATGAATTGACTGAAGGAGTATTTTAATGCCAATATTGAAAGCTATCTGGAGGGTAACCAGGTTTATTCTCCAATCTGTACTTACCACGGGATTGATCGTGGCCCTGCTGGTGTTTTATGCCGCCCAAATTGAGCCGGACTGGGTTCAGGAAAAGGAACAACCTGTCTATATCGAGAGGCTGCCCGAGGCTTTTGAGGGGTTTAGGATAGTTCAGCTTTCCGACTTACACGGCAAATTGTTCCCGGAAAAGGGGCTGGTAAGCCGGGTTAATGCCCTTAAACCTGATTTGGTGGTAATTACCGGTGATGTCTTTGATGAATCAAATGAAACACCCCTGGGATACGCGGAAAATGCCCTGGGCGGCTTGAATGCTCCATATGGGGTGTATTACGTCTATGGCAATAATGATACCTATCTCGGCTTGAGTAAAATTAAAAGAGCTCTGGAGCAGTTGGATATCAAAACACTCAATGACGAAAAACTGCCCTTGCAGGTCAAAGGGCAGGCTGTCAGTTTAATTGGCCTTAACTATACCCGTACCTATCAGGATACCGGAGACTTTGCAGACTTACTGCACAACGAAGGGGAAGCAGTTATTGCGCTGGCCCACCGTCCGGAAATCATTGATGCTGCCGCCAAAGCAGGGGTTGACCTGGTGCTTGCCGGGCACACCCATGGCGGGCAGATTAAGTCACCGTATATGCCCGATTTTTTACATATTGTTAAGAAGGGCTATGAAAAATACATGGCCGGGCTTTTTAAAGTGGGTGAAACCCAGATGTATGTTAACCGGGGGCTGGGTGTAAATAATATTCCCCTGCGTTTCCTCACCAGGCCGGAGATAACGGTGATTACCCTACATGCGGAAAATCAATGATGCCGGAAACAGGGTGGCTGTGGGAGGATAATGTTATGTGTGAATCAGGCCTGCTCCGGATATTCAAAATCGGTTCGCCGGTGGATGCAGATATTGCGGATTGGAATGCCGTGCTGCAGGAGGCTGGAAGGCATCAGGTTGCAGAACTGCTGGCCAAAATGGTCAAACAGGCCCCTGAAGGTGCAGTGCCTCCTGAGGTGATGGCCTCTTTAAAAAAAATATATTCCTGGACCTTTATGGCTAACGTCTGGCGGGCCAGAGAAACAGAAAACGTCATCCTGCTGCTGCAAAAAGCCGGCATCAGGTGTATCGTCCTCAAAGGAATACCCCTGGCTGAAAGACTTTATGGAGATATCGGGGTCAGGAATAGCTGGGATATTGACCTTTTGGTAGAAGAGGACAAACTCTGCCTGGCTGTGGCAACACTTAAGCTGGACGGCTATCTACAGCAAAAGTTTAATGTGGAATTATTGCTTGCTGATTTAGAGCACGATATCAGAATGGAAAAGAAAACCCCCCTGGGATCCTGCTGGGTGGAACTCCATTATAAATATACCCATCGCAAGAGCCAAAACATTGCAATGGCTGAAGTATGGGAGAGGGCAGGCAGCGGGGTCTTCGGTGACGGCAAAACGCCGGTCGGGGAGTTGGCGCCGCTAGACCTGGTACTGAGCTTATGCCTTCATTCTGCGGGGCACAATTTCAGCATTTTCAGAAATGTTCTTGATGTGGTACAGGCCATTGAGGTGGAAGGCAGTCATATTGACTGGAAGGAATTTGCCCGGATTGCCAAAAGATACGGGATTTCCTACCGAGTGTATGCCTCTCTGTATTATGCTGCCATAATGTTTCAGGCACCGGTGCCTTTATCTGTCCTTGGAGACCTGAAACCACCTGCCTATGTGTGTAATCTGCTGGCAAAGGAGTGTCTGCCCGATACTCTGCCTCAGGGGCTGAGTCCCTTAACCAGCGGGGTAGTCCGCAATGAAGGAGTTATTGGTTACTTAATGGCATCATGGCGCAAAATGTTTCCGCCAATTCTAAGAATAAAGAGCTCCTATCACATCAGTACCTTCAGGGCTCTGTTCTTCTATCCGAAGCGCCTGGTATATTTGATTGCCAAGCCGTTTGGGGTGAGAAAAAAATGAGCGCTATAGCCGGCATTTTTCACCTGAATGATGAACCAATAACTATTGACCATGGCCTGAAGATGATGCAGGCTTTACAGCAGTATCCTGCTGATGATGTTCAGGTATGGCATCAGCACAATATATTTCTGGGCTGTCATGCCCAGTGGATCACCCCGGAATCTGTCGGTGAACGGCTGCCTTACTATGACAGTACCAGACAGTTAGCCATTACGGCTGATGCTATTATAGATAATCGTTATGATTTGTTTGAGGCCTTGCAGGTGGAACCGGCGCTTAGAAAAGAGATGCCGGACAGTGAGTTGATTTTACTAGCTTACCAAAAGTGGGGCCAAGATGCCCCCAAGCATCTGATAGGTGATTTTGCCTTTATGATTTGGGACGGGAAAAAGCGCCTGCTCTTTGGAGCCAGGGACTTTTCCGGAACCCGGACCCTCTATTTTTACCGCAGCCATCAGCGCTTTGCTTTCTGTACCATCATGGAGCCTTTGTTTTCTTTACCATATGTCGCGAAAGAAATAAATGAACAGTGGCTGGCTGAATTCCTGGCTATGCCTGACATGTATGAGACTATCGACCCCTCTTCATCAGTCTTCAAAAATATAGAACAAATACCTCCTGCACATACAATTTCTGTTAGTGGCTCTACAATAAGGTTTTCCCGGTACGTCACCTTGGCCGGGGGTGAAAAATTAAATTTGAAATCAAACCAGGAATACGAAGAAGCCTTTTGCGAGGTATTCCAAAACGCGGTAACGGCGCGGATACGTACTCACCGTCCGGTGGGCGCACATTTAAGCGGGGGCCTGGATTCGGGTTCGGCAGCCGCTTTTGCTGCCAGGGCTTTGCAAATGGAGAATAAGCAGCTGCATACCTTCAGCTATATCCCTGTAAGTGACTTTACAGATTGGACTCCCAAACACCGGTTGGCGGATGAAAGACCGTTTATGCAGTCAGTTGTCCGGCATGCAGGCAATATTCAGGCTAATTACCTGGATTTTGCCGGTAAAAGCCCTTTATCAGAAATTGACGCTATGCTGGAAATGCTGGAGATGCCCTACAAATTTCCGGAAAACTCCTATTGGATCAAAGGAATATATGAAGCAGCCCGGCAGGAGGGGATAGGGGTACTGCTGGACGGAGCCAGGGGCAATTTAACCATATCATGGGGCCCGGCATTGGAATACTACACAAGGCTTTTAAAGAGGCTGCACTGGTTCCGGCTTTACCGTGAAATAAATGAATACAGCAAAAACATTGGTCTTAAGAAATCACGCGTAATGTCAGCTTTGAGAAAAAAGCTCCTGCTGTCTGTAAAACAGGGTCTGCGTTCCCGGGGTCAGGGCAATTTCCCCATATACATCAGCCCTGAACTGGCTAAACGGACTAAGGTCTTTGAAAAACTGCAGGAGCATGGTATTAGTCCTGACGGCTTTTCAAGGCAGAATGCTTATGAGACCAGGGAAACACATTTTCGGCAGTTATATTCCTGGATGGTAAACGGCACCCTTGGGTCCAAGGCTTCGCTGCATTACTCCTTATGGGAACGTGACCCGACAAATGATATCAGGGTGGTCAGCTTTTGTCTGTCGGTTCCCAAGGAGCAGCTTGTCCAAAACGGTTTGGACCGCGCACTAATCCGGAGGGCAGCGAAAAACATTCTGCCTGATAAGGTCAGGTTAAACCAGCGGGTCCGGGGTTTTCAAAGCGCTGACGGGGTACATAGAATGGCCGGTTCCTGGGATGTTTTTATCAGCGAACTGCAGCAGATGGCTGCGGACCGGACTGCCGCTGAACTGTTTGATACAGCGGTCATTAATAATGCTATTTCGGGGATCAGAGAACCGAAGCCCGAATACATTGTGGATTTTAATTTTAAGATTCTAATGCGGAGTCTGGTAGTTTACAGATTCGTTAAAAAGATGTCCGGGAAGGAGGTGGTCATATGAAAAAGGAATGGCAAAGACCGGTAGTGGAGACTCTTGATATTGCTGAAACAATGCTCGGAACAGGGATGTCTAATATTGATTTTAGTTATTCAGATGAAGATGAAACAGTTTTTTTGCATAGCTCCTAACGGTTAATTTGCCAACCAATAATTTTGGTTAAATGTTTATATTTCTCCCTTATACGGGTTACCGGTATAAGGGCCCCTTTTTCAAAACTTGGTCTGTCCGCCTGGAGTGAGAAAAATGACAACTTCTGCTGCCAAAACGGTCTATAAGGCTTTTGGATTAACTCTTCAGAGTGAAATTCCTTTTCCGGAACTGCATCAAATCTGTGGAAATGAGAATATGGCTGATGTTGTCATTGAAATTTCCGATTTAACCGGATTATGGTCGGAATATGCCCGGCAGGATGAAAAAATCATCTGCACCAAAGAATTTGTCATGTTTCGGCTTCCCCAAGCAGTTGTCTTCTGCATCAGAGAGGGTAAAAAAATCACCGTTTCACCTCTGCGGGATTTTGATGCAGCTATGGTCAGGGTGTTTATCCTGGGAACCTGTATGGGGGCGCTGCTGCTGCAGAGGAGGGTGCTGCCGCTGCATGGGAGCGCAGTCGCTATAGCCGGCAGGGCATATGGTTTTATCGGTGATTCGGGAGCGGGGAAATCGACCCTTGCCTCAGCCATGATAAGCAGGGGATACCGGCTTCTCACTGATGATGTCTTAGCAGTAACTTTTTCTCACGAGGGCATTCCCTTGGTTATCCCGTCTTATCCGCAGCAAAAGCTGTGCCGGGAAAGCCTGAATGAGCTGGGAATGGAAGCAGGCCTTTATCGTCATATATATGATCGGGAAAACAAATATGGGATACCTGTACCTGAAGAATTTTATGCTGGGCCATTACCGTTGGCCGGCTTATTTGAACTGGTTACCACAAAAGAAGAAGGGATAGAAATCCGTCCCCTTGCAAGGCTGGAAAGACTTTACTCTCTTTATTACCAAACATACCGTAAATTTCTCATTCCCCGTCTTAATTTGATGGAATGGCATTTTAAGACCTCAACAAGCATTGCGAGCCGGATTGATTTTTTTCAGCTGCGCAGGCCGGATACCGGGTTTAGCGCTCCTCATCTAGTATCATTGATTTTAAAAACCATAAATCAGGAGGGATAGCGCATGAGCTCATCCACAAATATTCAATCCGGTCACACCGTCGTCCAGAGCAAGGAAAATATAGCAAGTGATATGGATGGGGAAAAAGTCATCCTCAGTGTCTCTCAGGGAAAGTACTACAATTTGGGTGAAGTCGGGGGCAGAATCTGGGATATTATTGAGAGGCCAATTTCTGTTAAAGATTTAACTGCCGCTCTAGTGGCGGAATATGAGGTAGCCCAAGACATATGTGAAGAGCAGATAATTTCTTTTTTGGATGATTTGCTAAAGGAAGGCTTAATAATTTCCGATAATATTATAGTGGATGAGTAGGAAAACAAATGGGATTTGCAAAAAGGGTAAGGCGATTTATTTATTTGCATAGAAAGACTCAGCTCTTATTTGTCGAGGCCTGTATTTATCTGGGCTGGGCGCGTTTTCTGGTATATCTGCCCTTCTCATGGGTTGCTCCCTATCTGGGGGTGCAGATGCGGGAGACCCCTTCCGGTATGGAGCGGGCGCATACAAATTCTATCAGGAATGTCCATCACGCCATCAGGGTCATCAGCCGTCATACCTTCTGGGAAAGCACCTGCCTGGTCAGGGCCATAGCTGCTCTGAAAATGCTGCAGAGAAGAAAAATTGCCGGCACCCTTTACCTGGGAACAGCTAAAGACGGAAACGGCAGGCTTATTGCTCATGCCTGGCTCCGCAGCGGCCCATTCTATCTAACAGGAGCAGAAGAAATGGAGAAGTTTACGGTTGTTGGGAAAATTTCGCCAAAGATAACTATCTGAGACAGAAGGCAGGAGATTGAGATGAGAATAAAAGAAGGCTATCTTGTCAGAGAAATTGCCGATTGTCATATCGTTGTTCCCATTGGTGACAGGGTCATAGACTTCAAAGGAATTATGACCTTAAATGACACCGGTTATTTTATCTGGAAATGTCTCTCTGAGGATATTGCTTATGCTCAATTACTGTCAGCTATTCTTGATGCATATGAGATTGATGAGGCCACAGCCAGGGCCGATCTTGATGAATTTCTGGAGAATGCCAGGCAAAGCGGGGTTCTTGAGGAATGAGCGCTGAAATTAAGAAAAATAACAATGAGCTGGCGCAAAAGTGGGAAAAGTCGGAGATTACCCTGGCCGGATATGCGGCACAGAGGCATGTTCCCTTGGGCGGCACCTTTGAATTAACCCCGCGATGCAACCTGAGCTGCAAGATGTGTTACGTCAGGCTGGATAACCGGCAGATGGAGCAGATAGGCAGAGAGAGAACGGCAGCTGAATGGATTGCCCTGGCCAAAGAGGCCGTCAAGGCCGGGACGTTGAATTTGCTGGTTACCGGGGGGGAGCCCCTGCTGCGGGAGGATTTTGCCGAGATATATACCGCCCTGACGATGATGGGCTTTGTGATTACGTTAAATACCAATGCTACCCTGATAACCCCGGAGATACTCAAGCTATTTAAGAAATACCCGCCCACGGCAACAAATGTGACCTTATATGGGGCTGGCCCGCAGACGTATCAGTCAGTTTGCGGCAATCCGGAAGCCTTTGACGCCACTGTCAGAGGTCTGGAAATGCTCACAGAGGTTGCCACGGCGCTGGAAGTCCGCACTACCTTCATCCGTGACAATATGCATGAATTGGATGCCCTGCGTGCCATAGCCAACAGATACACCAAACGCTTTGGGATTAATGTAACGGTGAATAAGGCTGTGCGCGGAGCATGTTCTGATGTGGAAGGCTGCCGGCTGACACCGGCTCAGATGTTTGATCTTGATGAGGCTAATGCGGCATACTACCGGGCGCTTAACAGTGACACGGAAGCTGCACTTGAAAGGAATATGGAGACAGATAACTTTGTGCAGGTAAAGGAATACGGGTTTGACCTGCCACCCAAAATCATTACCTGCCTGGCGGCAAAATCCATGTACTGGATAACCTGGGATGGCAAAATGCTGCCCTGTGGTTCATTTGTCACTCCCTTTACCCTGCCATTTGAAGAGGGTTTCCGGCAGGCTTGGGACCGCCTGCCAACCCTGTTTGAAGACATATTACTTCCGGAGGAATGCCAAAAATGCGAATATGCCAATGGCAGATGTGCCAACTGTCCGGCCATTCTGCAAACGGAAACCGGGTCTTTTCACCGGATTTCTCCATATATTTGTGAGGTCGCCAAAGAGAGAGCAAAACGGTCTGAGAAATATTCAAGAATTTTGTGAAAATTAATGCTGGACAAGATTCATAAAATATGGTAGTTTTATTTTAAGTAGTATTTATTGCTATTTGGTATTATATGGTATTATTTTGGCAGTGAGGTGATAAATTATGAAAAAAGAATATTGCAAACCTGAGCTTGATGTGAAAGCCTATGCCCAATTCGAAAATGTTTTCACCAAATGTAATAAAGGTAATGACGGACCACAAAAATGTTCGTTTATTCCCGGTTGGCCACCCAATGATGAAGAGTGGGCAGCTTTTGGCGCTAATGCAGGTTCATAATTACAGCCAGGCACACAATTGTGTGCTTCTTTTCTTTTACCATAGATAGTTGGGGGAGGACCTCTTGACGAAATACTGTATTTCTGATTTGATTCTTGAAATAGCTGCCCCGGAGTGGACTCTGCATGACAACCTTAAGCTCTTTTCGTGCCGGCACGGCGATCCTGATGTCTGCTGCAGGGTTGAATTTAAAAAACGTCCGCAGAAACCGGCGGCAGGTGTTAAGATAATTGCTGACACTCCGGGAACCATGATATATGAAGACAAAGGACATATTCATAATTTAAGCGGTGATGACCATGATATCCCGTCATATACCGTGGCATCAGGGGACTGGTTTTCGTACACGATGTACATTGACCCTAAATTCAACAATCCTGATGATGATGAAATCGTGCACATAGTAAAAGATGGTATTTTTGCTTCGCTGCGTGGCGTCATGATTGGAAGACTGGCACAGAAAAATGGGGTTATCATTCATTCCAGCACAATTTTATGGCAAGACCGGGGAATTATGTTTCCCGCCCCATCCGGAACCGGCAAATCTACCCATGCTCACCTCTGGCAGCAGCTATATCACACTCCCATCCTGGATGGAGATGCCGCCGCCTGCCGGATTGCAGATGGAACCCCGGTTGTCTATGGCCTTCCCTGGTGCGGCACCTCAGGAGAATTCCTTAATCAAAGCGCCCCTCTGGGAGCAATTGTCTTTTTGCAGCAGGCTGAAGCCAACAGTATCATCAAACTGGGCTTGCAGGAAAGCATCCTCAGACTTGCCGCAAGATGTTTTCTATTGCCATGGAACGAGGGACTGATGCATCAATACCTGGATACGGTACAGGAAATTGCCGCCCGGACTGACTGTTACCTGCTTAATTGCCTGCCGGATGCTGCGGCGGTGGAGTTGGTGAAAAAGTGTCTCTAAATGAATTGAACCCTGGGTCTATTCCCGCAGTCCAATGGTCTGCAGCGATAATGCCGATTTTGGCTGAAGGTCATACTATGAAAATTCCCTTTGCAGGCTTAAGTATGTATCCTCTGCTGGCAGGGGGCAGAGATGAAGTGATTATTGCAGCGGTCTCGGGAAGACATCTGAAACGCGGTGATATTGTGCTGTACCAAAGAAAGGACGGCACACATGTCCTGCACCGGATTCATCATATAAACGACGCGGCGTATTATATGCTTGGGGATGCCCAGACCTGGATTGAAGGCCCTGTCCGGGAAGAAGAAGTCCTGGCAGTGGTTACGGAGATTATCAGAAAAGAAAAAAGTATCCTTTGCAGTAACTCTGGTTACCGGTTCATCTCGGAATTGTGGCTGCTGCTGCGTCCCATAAGACCACAGCTAATAAGAATTTTCGCTTACCTGCCGTTTCTGAGGAAGCTTCCGGAATTTTTATTCAGGCGCTGGGGGAATACATGAGGGGAATACTAAGAAAAACAAGAAAATTAATATCTTGGATTAAGCCGGACCTATTGCCATACCTGCCGGCCCTGGCAGCTATTTTGTTAATTCAGGTTCTGGGGTCACTGATGAATGTGGCTACAGCCTTTGCCTCCAAAAGCATGATCGATTACGCGGTGGCCAATGAACTGCGCTTAACCGCTATTGCCGCCGGAGTTTTTGTGCTGCTGATTATCAGCAATCTTTTGCTGCAGGTAGGTGCATCACTGCTTTCGGTGCGGGTCTCCGAGTCCTTTTCCAATTCTATCCGGCAGCGCGTTTTCCGGCAGCTCCTGGGCACAGAATGGCAGTCTCTGACTGCTTATCACAGTGGTGACCTGTTAACCCGGATGACCAGTGATGTCAGCGCTGTTACCAATACCATCGTCAATGTGATTCCGGGCATGTTTGCCTTAACTGCCCAATTAGCGGCCTCCTTTACCGCCTTGTTATTTTTTGAGCCATATCTGGCTATTTTCGCTTTTGTTCTGGGGCCCTGCTCCGTAATCTTCAGCCGGATCTGGGGCCGCACTCTAAAAAAGCTGCAGCTCAAGGTGCAGGAATCAGAGAGCGCTTATCGTTCCCACCTGCAGGAAGCCCTGCAGAATTTTATTGTGATTAAGTCTTTCCGGCTGGAGAAGCATAATGAGGATACTTTACAAAGCCTGCATGAAAACAGGATGAAATGGGTTATTCAAAAGAACCGGAAAACACTGGCAGCCAACAATGTACTCGCTGTAGGCTACTGGTCGGGATATTTACTGGCCTTTGGCTGGGGCGCTTACCGGATCTCCCAGAAGGCCATCAGCTTTGGTACCATGACTGCCTTTCTGCAGCTGGTGCAGCAGGTCCAGGGCCCTTTTGTCGGGCTGGCCAGAACGATTTCCCATCTGATTAATATGATTGCATCAATGGAGCGTTTGATAGAACTGGAGAAGATGGAAAGGGAAAAAATTACTGAGCGTGTTCCGGCAATCCGGGATGTCGGCATTGTCTTTGAGGATGTCAGCTTTGATTATTCGCCCGAAAGACCCGTATTGTCCAATGTCACCGCACAAATACTGCCAGGTCAGCTGGTGGCTTTGGTAGGGTCTTCCGGAGAAGGCAAAACGACTCTGATCCGGATACTGCTGGCCCTGCTTCGCCCGACTTCTGGTCAGGTATACTTCACAGACGGGAGAGGGACCAGGTATGAGGTATCGGCCGCAACCCGGGACTGGCTTACCTATGTACCCCAGGAAAACACCTTATTCAGCGGCACGATTGCGGATAATCTGCGCAGCGGCAAAACGGATGCATCAATGGCAGAGATGGAAAAGGCTTTACAGATGGCTGCCGCAGAGGACTTTATTACCAGGATGCCTGAAGGCCTGGATACGGTCATCGGAGAGCGCGGCCTGAGGCTTTCTGAGGGCCAGGCCCAAAGGATTGCCATTGCCCGGGCTTTTTTACGGGAAGCGCCGGTGATGATATTTGATGAAGCAACTTCGGCCCTGGATGTGGAAACAGAAAAGCATGTCCTGCAGGCGATGAAAGATATGGGTGATTCGCGCACCTGTTTGGTTATTACCCACAGGCTGACAGCCCTGAAAATATGTTCCCGGGCGCTTAGAATAGAAGAGGGCAGATTGGTGGAAGAAGCTTCAGTAATATGTCCTGTATAATGCCCTACGGAATTGTTTAAATATTTTGAAAAAAGTATTGACCAGGAAATAACTTGTGTGGTAAAATTGAGCATAAATAAAAAATGAACATTTAGTTTCGGATTCAGGGACGAACCGTATATTCCAAAAAGGGATTATCGGCTGACGTCCTTTTCTTTATCTTAAAGAGTTCTTTGTCTTATAGAGGAGGTGGCTTAATGACTGAAGCAGCTGATTTTTGCCGGAACAGCGCCATGATTACCAGAGTAATCGATGGGGAGGCCGTTATCATGGACCCCCAACAGGGTAAGGTGCTGGCATTAAATGAAGTGGGCTCTTTTATCTGGGAACTGCTTGATGGCGCCCGCAGCAAAGAAGACATACTTGCTGAGATATGCCGCGAATTTAATGTGGGCCGTGAAGTGGCCGCCGCGGATTTGGAGGAATTTATCGCAGTATTAAAGTCCAAAAGCTTGGTAGTTACTGCTTAATTTACGGACAACCTACTAAGAACTGGGGGGTTAAGTTGAAGGAAATATTGCTTAATTTTGCTGAGATGCCTTTTGTTATCAAAACCCATGATGATGAAATTGCCGCTTGGTTAGCGGAACACTTCTCAGGTGAAGAGGCCGAAAATGCTTCCGGGACTGAGATTGAAATTGATCCTGATTCGACACTGACCGTAGTTGACAGCTATCAATATCTGGGCCAACCGCCGGAAGTAGGTATAAATGGTAATCTCCTGGAATTCCGGCATCCATGCTATAAAGGCGTCTTGTCCCTTACTGAGAGGAAGGGGAAGGTATGGTTTAGCGGTCGGGAATTTCTGATAAGTTACCTCCGAACTGTGGTCACCGTCACAATTGTGAACTGCGGCGGGCTGGCTCTGCACTCTTCATGTATCCTGAGAAACGGCAAGACCTATATTTTTACCGGATATTCCGGGGCCGGCAAATCAACAGTGATCAAACTGACTGCGGATCCCATAATCTATTCTGATGAACTGACTCTGCTGAAAAAGGACGAAAATGGTATTTTTTCCGTACATCACTCCCCTTTCCGCAGCGAGTTTCACACTGAGTACCTGCCTCCAACTTCAGATATAGCCGGAATATTCTTTATCACACAGGATTCTCAGGTGTTCTTGGAAAAAATGCCGGTCAAACAGGCCTTATTCGAAATTTTGCCCATGGTTTTCTTCCCTGTTAATAAGACCCGAATTTTTGAAAGTAAGATATTTGGCCATTGTGCCGATTTGTTAAATCAGGTTCCCGTTTTCAACCTTCATTTCAGGAAGGATGATACCTTTTGGGAATGTATAGAACAGATTGGGGGCGGAGAAGTCCTAAAGAGGGAGGTGTAAAAAAATGAAACAATATGTTAAGCCGATGATAATAACGGAGGAAGAAATTCAGTTTGAGACTCTGGTGAGCTGCCCGCTATACAAGCATGAGGGTACTGTCGGAGGCACAGGAGGCTTTAGTGGAGGAGACTAAACACATAGGCTGCCTGAATTCTCAGGTGAATAAGGAGCTGCCATTGGACTATCCGCTGATTTTCTGTGAAGATGTAATTAAATCAGGTAAAAACGCCTTCATGACTGCCTCAGGTGTCAGCATGTGGCCTGCGATTATCGCCGGGATGAAGGCCGAAATAGCGCCTCTTGATACAGAACTTCCCCCAAAGGGAGCCTTGCTTCTGGTAAAAGGGGGTAATGGACTAATGGTACACCGGTATTGGGGGGTTCAATATGAAAAAAGTGTTCCCCTGATATTGACAAAAGGGGACACCAATATCTGTTTTGACCCTCCGGTTCCCCGTGATTTAGTACTGGGTCAGGTAGTGATGCTGAAACATGATTCATATGGTATCCGGAACCCGAACCGGGGATTTTGGCTGATGTTTGGCCGCCTGCTGTGTTCATCTCTATCTGTGGCAAGGGTTTGGGCCAAACTATGCCGCGTGGTTCTAAGGGTCGTCAGACGTATCGAAAACAGGCGAACAATGTCGAAACGTGCCGAATGAAACTTATTGTATTAGTTTGTAAACAAATATAGAATATAAATATATGGAAAATTTATTATGGACTTATTCTATTTTATTATTTGCGGAAAAGATGCAGCTATTGTGCAGCTTTTTAATTTTATTAGCAATTATTTTTGTGAAAATTCCTTAACTTTTAGCTGATGAAGGGAGGTACGGAAAATGAAAGAGTATTCCAAACCCGAGATAACCCACGAAGAGGAAATTGAGTTTGAGACTCGGATAAGTGGCATGTTCTGCCCCTAATGCATCGTAGAAAGATTTAGCGCTTGTATAATAAGGTAATCCTTTTGTGAAGGGAGGTGAAAATTTGTGAATAAAAAAGACAATAGAATACGGGGTATCAGGCCTATTATGTGGCTGTTATTGGTAATAACGATGCTTATCATGTTACCCAGTGCTGCCTTAGCCGATGTGGGAATGGTTGTGGACATTGCAGGGGCCAAAGATGGACACAATTACTGGGAGCCAATGGACATAAGTATATCCAGCGATGATGTAGAAATTGATCAGGGCGAAGCTAAAGATATTTCATGTGAGGTAACTGCACTACATAAAGTAAATGTAACCGGGCAAATCGAGTTAACAGATGTTGTTGATTCGGTATATGTCGATTCCCTTGAGCTTTACCTGGAGTATACGGAAGATGCTAAAAACTGGGATGTTTACAGCGATACAACCATCAATATGGGTGGGTTCCATTATACCGGGCCATTTGATTTTGATGCTATGATTGATGCGAATGCCTGGGACATGGAACAGATGTACATGTCAGGAACTGACTTCAGGTGGAGATTTGTAATAATTGCTGAAGGAGAAGATGGCACTCCGGTTGACATAACTCCTTTCGAATATGCCATTACAAAGGGATTTGACGGCTACTGATTTGCTGAACTGGAAGTAAGTTTTACTTCCTCTGATGATATCATCAGTGGCTATAAATTCCATGACAGTGACGGCAATGGCATATGGGATGAAGATGAAGATGGTATAAAGGACTGGAAAATCCAGATTGTTGCTGAAGATGACACAGTAGTTGGTCATACATATACAGATAAAGAAGGTTATTATCAATTCAAACTCAGTGACTATAAATATTTCAGTGGTTACAGCGGTAAAATCAAGGTGGTAGAAGATGAAGAACTCCTGAATGACCCAAATGATTGGGAGCAAACCTTCCCCGCCTCACCGGGATACTACGAAGTAGATGTTGATGGTCTGACATTTGAATGGTCAGTTGACGGTACAGTATACAGTATAGCTGATACATACACCTATACCAAGCGTTTGATTTGTGGAGGTTCAGCAACTGTAAATGCCAAAGTGTATGGAGTACGTCCTGGTGAATACTCCCTTAATGCTGATGCAAGTCTGCGCCTGATGCTAAAAAATGGGACTTTCATTGAGGATGGTGACGACTTCTATGAAGATACCCCTGACCCCGTTGACACAGAAGCTACTATAACCGTACTCAGTGAAAACGGTGAACCGGTCAGCTACGACTTCGGTAACCGCCCTGAAGGCGACTACCCTGAAGGCAAGATCAGCGGGCACAAGTTCAAGGATAACAACCGGAACAGCCTCTGGGATACCGGGGAACCCGCATTGTCAAACTGGACCATCAAATTGTACTCTGGTGAGGAACAAATTGACGAAACTACAACAAACGCCAGTGGGTATTATGAATTCACCAACCTGGAGTTTGGAGATTACCGGGTCGAAGAAGTACAGCAGACCGGTTGGACTCAAACAGCTCCCGATACCGAAGAAAACCCAGGATACTTCGATGTAACTCTTGATGAAGCATACAGATTAGTAGGAGACCTGGACTTCGGCAACTATCGCCCCAGTGGCGGTGGTGATGATTATGGCAGCATCAGTGGACATAAATACAATGACCTCAATGGTAATGGTGAGTGGGATAAAGACGGAGATAAGCCTGAACCTGCTTTAAGCGGCTGGACCATCAATCTCAGCAATGGGGATACTGATATCACTGATGAGGATGGTTACTACAGCTTCACCAGACTTCCTTACGGGACTTATACAGTTTCAGAAGTGCAGCAGGAAGGCTGGACCCAGACTGCTCCCGAATCTTTCGATTTTACAGTTGTGATTAACAGGAGCAACGAAGACCATAAAGACCTCGATTTCGGCAACGAAGAAGATTCCGAAATAATCATTCCGCCAACAGCAGGACCTGAGCCGACTCCGATTGTACCATTGGTAGTAGAGGTAACCCCGAAGCGCGTTCCCGCCGGTGACCCCACAATTACGGTAACCCCGGGAGCCGACACGGTACAGGTTTATGCCTTGCTGCCTGATGGCCGCAGGCTGGAGCTGAAGCAGGATAAAAACGGTGACTGGAAAGTATCGTTTTATGTGGCTTTTGAAACTGCTGACGGGCCGTATCCCATCGAGGTATACGCCGTTGATAAGTTCGGAGCTGCCAGGCAGAGTATTTACACTATCACCATTGACAACAGCCTGCCGGTGATGAAGATGCAAAAGGCTGCCCAGGCTGACGGCAGTTATGTGCTGGAAATCAAACCTCTGTTTAATGCAGTAGCAATTGATTACAGTGTGGGTGATAAGACCCTGAAGCTGAGCCGGACCCAAAAGGGCTGGTGGTCGGCAGTTGTACCTGCAGGTGATGGTATCATCAAGGTTATTGATGAGTCAGGTTATGTGGTTAATCAGTCCCTTTCACTGCCTGTAATCCCGATAGCATTACAAAGTAAGGTGGCAGGTTCTGACGCTTGGGAAACAATTGCAGCAGTTAAGAGCGCTGTAGTTAACCCGGAAAGCGCCGGAACGGAAGCCGGGACTATCAATTACAGCCTGTATCTGTGGGCTGCCGCAGTGGTTGCATTGATACTCGCAGCCGCAGCAGCTGTACAGGGTATATTAAGGTCCAAGGTGAAGTAAAGAAATATCCAGACTAAAAGTTAATTGTCCTCTACATTTGCTAAAAAGCAGGGTAGAGGACTTATTTTTGGGGAAAATATAACTGTGGGCTTTCGAAATTGCCGGAGCTGGAATATGTATATGGACACATAAGGGAGAGGGCTTATGAGGCGTATTGAGAACATAGAGGTTGCCTGGATAATGAGTGAAATAGCCGACCTCCTGGAACTTCAGGGGGAAAGCATTTTTAAAATAAGGGCTTACCAAAAGGCGGCTAAGGCCATTGCCACACTGGCCGCTGACCTGTCGGAGATGTCCTTACAGGGAAAGCTGGAAACTGTTCCCGGCATTGGGAAGGCCATTTCAGGGAAAATCGGGGAATTATTTAAAACCGGAAAAATAGAGTACTATGAAAATTTAAAAGCAGAAGTGCCGCCAGGGCTCCTGGAGGTGGTTACCGTTCCCGGCATCGGAGCCAGAATGGCCCAGCAGCTATACCGAAAGCTGGGTGTATCATCACTGGATGAGCTGGAGGCAGCAGCCCGGGGGAAGAAAATCAGGGGGCTTCCGGGCATGGGGAATAAGACTGAGATGAACATTCTCAGGGGCATTGAGATGTTGAGGAGCGGTATCGGGCAGGTTACGCTGGGAATTGCCGATGCCATGGCAGAGGCGCTGACCGGTTTCCTGAAGTCACTTCCCGGTGTCGCCGAGGCCGGGGCCGCCGGCAGCGTTCGCCGCATGAAGGATGCCATTGGGGATATTGATCTGGTTGTGGGCTCATATGAAGCGGAAAGAGTGATCGACATATTTGTCAAACACCCCCAGGTTAAAAAAGTGCTGGCAAAAGGGGATACCAAGGCCCGGGTGGTGACCCTGGCCGGAATCGGCATTGACCTTTTGGTTGTTGAGCCGGAACAGTATTGGACGGCCATGCACCATTTTACCGGTTCTAAGGAGCATAATGTCCGGCTCCGGGAGATTGCCCACAAAAAAGGCCTGAAAATAAATGAGTACGGCATCTTCGGCAGAGATGACGATATCCAACTGCCTGCTGCCGGTGAGGCTGATATTTATGCCCATCTGGGTATGGCCTACATCCCTCCCGAACTCAGGGAGGACCTGGGTGAGGTCGAGGCGGCCCTTAATGGGACGCTGCCTGATCTGGTGGAAACAGGGGATATCAAAGGGGATCTGCACCTTCACTCTGACTGGAGTGATGGGGTCAATTCAATAGAAGAGATAGTCGGCCGGGCAGCCGAAATGGGTTATGAATATATTGCCATTACCGACCATTCCCGGTCTCTGGGGATAGCCAGGGGGCTGTCTGTTGAGCGCCTGGGGGAACAGGAAAGGTATCTCAGGGCCCTCAATGAAAAGACAGCAGGAATCGAAATACTGAGTGGAATAGAGGCTGACATCCTGTCCAATGGAGACCTGGATTATCCTGATGAAATTCTCGCCGCCAGAGATATTGTGGTGGCCTCGGTGCACTCAGGCTTCAGGCAGGACAGGGAGAAGATTACCGGAAGGGTCATTTCAGCCATGAAAAACAGCCATGTTGACATTGTGGCCCATCCGACGGGACGCCTGATTGGCAGAAGGGAGCCTTACGCCATCGATATGGAGGAGGTCTTTGCAGCTGCTGTAAAGTATGGAACTGCTTTGGAGATTAACGCATCCCCCGACAGGCTGGATCTCAGTGACAGGTATGTCCGCAGGGCTGCAGAGCTGGGAATCAGAATAAGTATCAACACAGATGCCCATGATATTAACCGGATGGATGAAATGAAGTACGGTGTGGCCACCGCCCGCCGCGGCTGGCTGGAAAAGAAGGATGTCCTGAATACCATGGGTAAAGAAGAGCTGCTGGATTACCTAAGTAGAGACAGTTCGGGATAAGCCGCCAAAAAAAACTAATAAATATTAGAATTTTAAAAGGAATTTTCTGTTTGGAATCGAATAAAACTTAATGTTTGCGTAATAAGCAAAAAATGTATCTGGTGGTATTGAATGGGAGAATTGAGGAGGAGTTCCATGAAACTGAAAGAGCTGTACGAGATGGCGGTAAACAAGGGTCTGGAAAACGATCCCAGAGGCAGGGAGGAGACAGACCGCGTCCTGGAACGAGCCAGGAAGAAATTTGAGGATTTAAAAGAGGATGAAAAACAGGAGTTTGACCGCGAAAAACTGAATAATCCATATAGTGATACCCGTATTCTTTGTGGAGACCCGGAAAAGGAAATAAAGACCATCCTGGCCGGCATAGACATAGAGGTCGGAGAGATCCTGATTGCTGACCGGCTGCGGGAAAAAGGCAGGCAGATTGACCTGGTGCTGGCCCACCACCCTGAAGGGAAGGCTCTTGTGGGGTTATACGAGGTTATGCATATGCAGTCAGAAATTTTGGAGACTTTCGGTGTTCCCATAAATGTCGCCCAGGGAATCATGGCTCCCAGGATCAGCGAGGTCAGAAGAGGACTGCTGCCCCTGAATCACAACAAGGCTGTGGATGCGGCCGGGATGTTTGAGCTGCCTCTGATGTGTGTACACACCCCGGCTGACAATATGGTGACAGGCTTCCTGCAGCAGACAATTGAGGACAAAAACCCGGAGACTGTCGGTGACCTTATTGCCATCTTAAAAAAGGTTCCCGAATATGCCGAGGCAGTCAAAATAGGGGCCGGTCCGGTTGCTGTCGTCGGGGACAAGGAGCGCAAGTGCGGTCGGGTGTTTGTTGATATGACCGGCGGTACCGGCGGCTCAGAGGATGCCTTTGCCAAGCTGTCACAGGCAGGAGTGGGCACGATTGTAGGCATGCATATCGGGGAAAAGCACCGTAAAGAAGCTGAAAAGAACCATATAAATGTTATTATTGCAGGACATATGGCCAGTGATTCCCTTGGCATGAACCTTATTATTGACGAATTTGCCAAAAATGGCATTGAGATAATCACATGTTCCGGTCTGACCAGGTTTGCCCGGATATAGTGAGTATCTCAGAGAGAAATACACGTTAAAACCAAGGCCAAATGGTTTCCTGAAAATCATTTGGCCTTTTACTAAGCTTAGGACGATAATGGAGGTCACAAATGAAAATACCCGAATTACTGGCCCCGGTCGGCGGCAAAGAAGCCTTCAGGGCCGCTGTGCAAAACGGCGCGGATGCGGTCTATCTTGGCGGGCAGTTGTTCAGCGCCAGACAGTTTGCAGATAATTTTGACCGGGCTGAAATGAATACCGCAATAGAATATGCACATATCAGGGGTGTTAAGGTTTATGTCACCGTTAACACCCTGGTTGCCGACTCCGAGTTTGGGAAATTGGTGGATTACCTGAAATTCCTGCATGAGGCCGGAGCTGATGCGATTATCGTCCAGGACCCCGGGATTGCCATGGTGGTTCGGGAACTCCTGCCGGGCCTGGCGCTTCATGCCAGCACCCAGATGACCATCAACAACAGTTCCGGAGCTGTCAGCCTGAAAAGCCTTGGCTTTGCCAGGGTGGTCCTGGCCAGGGAGGTGTCTCTCAGGGAAATCACCCAGATCAAGCAGAAAACCGGGATGGAGCTGGAGGTTTTTGTTCATGGGGCGCTTTGTGTCTCCTATTCGGGCCAGTGCCTGATGAGCAGTATGATTGGCGGCAGGAGCGGAAACAGAGGCCGGTGTGCCCAACCGTGCCGCATGGAATACACCTTTGTTGATGAAAAAAAAGGTGTCCTGGCTGACCCGGCAAAAACCGGAAGTCACCTGCTCAGCCCCAGGGACCTGAACATGATTAAATATATCCCGGAACTGGCCCAGGCCGGTGTAGATTCCCTTAAAATTGAAGGCCGCATGAAACGCCCGGAATATGTGGCTGCAGTGACCAGGGTTTACCGGGAGGCTCTGGACAGGTATCGGTCTTCACCTGAAGATTACAGTGTGCCGGAAAAAGACCTCAAAGACCTGACCCAGATTTTTAACCGTGGGTTTACGACCGGATACTTTTTCGGCAAACAGGGCCGTGATATGATGAGCTATAAGAGGCCCAACAACCGCGGGCTCCGCCTGGGCCGGGTAACCAGGACCGACTGGGCGGCCAAAATGGCTGAGCTTGCTCTGGAGGACAGCCTGCACCAGGGTGACGGCATTGAGTTTTGGGTCACTGACGGGGGGCGCGCCGGGGTTGTGGTCAACAGGATTTTGGCGGCCGGCGAACAGGTTACCGGGGCCGGACCGGGGGAAAAGGTCTGGGTTCCATATACAGGCAAAGTGAAACCGGGTGACCGGGTTTTTAAGACACATGATGCGGAACTCATTTCACAGGCGGAACAGAGCTACAAATCGACTAAGGAGATCAAAAAAATACCTCTGGACTTCACTGTCAGGGCAGCGGTTGGCAGGCCGCTGGAAATAACGGCCGGTGATGCCATGGGAAATGTTTTTACTGCACAGGGGAGTTCTCCGGGGCAGGAAGCCCTGAATAAGCCCTTGACTCCCGATTACCTGCAAAAACAGATGGACAGGCTGGGCAATACTCCTTTTGAGATAGGTAATCTGCACACCGAAATTCAGGGGAATGTGATGGTACCGGCCAGTGAAATAAACGAAACCCGCCGGATTGCGGTAGAGGGTCTGGCGGAGCTGAGGGCCCGGAAGATGAAACCAGAGGTTGCTGTGTCCCCCGATTTTGCTGAAAAGGCTCGCCGGATCAAGGAACGCAGTGATAATCAGGACGCTCTCCGGGAACAGCGGGCAGTCGGTGAACCAGAGCTGATCGTTCATACCGCCAGGTATGAAATTCTGAAAATTGCAGTGGAAAACGGGGTGGACAGTATCTATTTCCGGGGGTCTGATATCAGAAAGAAAAACGCCGCCCTCAGGGAACTGGAAGCAGCGCTTTCACTGTGTACCCAAAACAATATCAGGCTGGTGATAGCTTCACCCCGGATTGTCAGGGAGGAAGAACTTGAATATATCCGGACCCTGACAGGGTTTGCGATTTCCCATGACCTGCCCTTTCTGGCTGCCAACCTGGGGACTCTGTTCGAGGCTAAAAAAGAGGGCATCAAGGAGATATATGCTGATTACGGCTTAAACATATTTAATTCCCAGACCCTGAGCTTTCTTAAAGAAACTTATGGCATTACCAGGGCTGCGGTTTCGCCGGAACTGACCCTGAACCAGATTTCCCGGTTGGCAGGACCGCAGCTGGAAGCAATCGTGGAAGGACATCTGCCGTTAATGGTTACCGAGTACTGCCCCACCGGGAGCATTTTAGGCGGCCTGACGGGGGATGCGGCATGTGGAAACGTCTGCCGTTCGGGCGGCGCTGCCGGGGGCGCTGCCGGGGGCGTAAGAGGCCTTAAAGACCGGCTGGGACTGGTCTTCCCGGTGAGCCATGATGAATTCTGCCGGACTTATATCTATAATGCCAAGGAACTAAGTATGATTGAAGATATTCAGCCATTATATGAGGCAGGAATTACCGGGTTCAGGCTTGAAATGTCTAATGAGGCCCCGGATAGGGCGGCTGTGCTCATAAAAAACTGGCGTCGGGAGTTGGACAGGTTTATTGCCAATCCTGGGGCATATCAGGTCAGCGCCGGGATCAAAGATAAATTTGCCGGCATGAGCCCAGCGGGACTGACCAAGGGTCACTATTACAGGGGTGTGGAATAACTACACATAAGGAAGGTTTGTCTATGGAACAGCGGAATCTGAACAGGCTGGAGTATCACAAAATTATCGCAAGACTACAGAACTGCGCCACTTTTGCCGTCAGCAAAGAGATGGCCGGGAGCCTGACACCCGGGACCGACCGGGACGCGATTTTGGAAAAGCTTCGGGAAACTACGGAAGCCAGGGAAATTTTACGGCTGGAACCGGACCTGCCTATGGGAGGGCTGCGGGATATCAGGAATCTGCTGCGCAAGGCGGCCATTGGCGGAGTGCTGGAACCCTCGGAGCTGATGCAGACGGGGGACATGCTTTACGCATTAAGGCGGCTGAAAAATTTTTTCCGGGACAAGGGAGAGGCTTATCCTGTAGTCTCCGCGCTTGCGGCTGAGCTTTGTTCGCTGAGAGACCTGGAGGATCGCATCAGGGAGAGCATTGACCCCGGCGGGGAGGTGGCCGACAAGGCCTCTCCGGAACTGCGCCGGCTGCGGAGCAGGATACGTGATTTACAGGTCCAGGTTAAGGAAAAGATGGATTCCATTATGCGGTCAGCGGAATACCAGAAATTCTTCCAGGATCCGATTGTGACCAAACGGGGCGACAGGTATGTTGTTCCGGTGAAACAGGAATACCGGAGCCGGTTCCCGGGAGTTATCCATGACCAGTCAGCCAGCGGCGCCACCCTGTTTATTGAGCCGATGGCGGTAGTGGAAAAAAATAATGAGCTGCGCCGGGCGGCTGCTGAAGAGAAACAGGAAATAATCAGAATCCTGACAAAACTGAGCGCCCAGGTTAATGTATATACGGATGAGATAAGCTCCAGTGTGGTCATTAGCGGCCAGATAGACTTTATTATTGCCAAAGGCAAGCTGAGTCAGGAAATGGATGCCGGCACAGTCAGGATCAATGATGACAATTATATTAATATTATTGGGGCCAGGCATCCTTTGCTGCAGGTGAAGGCGGTACCCATTACAGTACAGCTGGGCAGGGATTTCCGTATTCTGGTGATTACCGGGCCAAATACCGGCGGGAAGACGGTGGCCCTGAAGACAGTAGGCCTGCTGGCTCTGATGGTACAGTCGGGCTTACATATACCGGTGGAACCGGGGTCGGAGACAGGAATTTTTTCGACTGTTTTCGCCGATATTGGTGATGAGCAGTCAATTGAGCAGTCACTGAGTACCTTTTCCTCTCATATGACCAATATTATCGGTATCCTGAACCATGTCAGACCGGATACACTGGTGCTTTTTGATGAGCTGGGGGCCGGCACCGACCCTACTGAGGGAGCTGCCCTGGCAATGGCGATCCTGGATTACCTGGATGCCAAAAGGGTCAGGGTGATTGCGACAACCCACTACAGTGAGCTGAAGGCTTTTGCCTTTAACAGGCCGGGCATAGAAAATGCCTCGGTAGAGTTTGACATCAAAACACTACAGCCCACTTACAGGCTTAATATCGGGCAGCCTGGGAGCAGCAGCGCCTTTGAAATAGCCCGCCGCCTGGGGCTGCAAGAGGATATTATCAGCGCCGCCCGGGAATCACTTTCAGGGGAAGATATTCAGGTGAATGAGCTTATCCGGGGACTTGAAGAAAACCGGAAAACCAGTGCAGATGACAGGCGGGAGACGGAGCGGCTGAAAAAGGAAGTGCAGCGGCTGAAGGAAGAATATGAACGGAAGCTGGCTGATGTGTCCCGGAAGCGTGCCGAAATCATGGCCAAGGTCAGGCTGGAAGCTGATGAGGACCTGCGTAAGGCCAGAATGGAAGCTGACGGACTGCTCCAGGAAATCAAGGATGCAGCCGCCGCTGCTGCCAGGGGCGCCGGGCCGCATGAACTTGCCAGAGCCCAGCATGCCAGGACCAGGCTGAAACGGCTGCGGGCTGCCGAGGATGTGGAGCATCATGAGGCTTCCGGGGAAGCGCCTGAAATGGTTAAAAAAGGGCAGGAAGTTTTTCTGCCCAGATATAACCAGCAGGGGACAGTGATTACTGAACCGGATGCTAACGGGACTGTCGGGGTGCAGGTGGGGATAATGAAGCTGGCCCTGCCTCTGGCGGAGTTAAGGCCGGTGGCAGACAAAAGCAAAGGCGCCAATGCCGGGAAAATCTTAGTTGAAATAGGGGGGCCCAAAGTAATGGCAGGCAAGGCCAGGGATATCTCGCCTGAGATTGACCTGAGAGGGATGACTGTTGACGAGGCCGTGGAGGCAGTCGAAAAATACCTGGATGACGCTTACCTGGCAGGTCTTCCTAAGGCCCAGATTATTCACGGTAAAGGAACCGGCGCCCTCAGAAAGGCTATCACCGATTTGCTGGCAAAACACCGTTTTGTCAAGGAATACCGTCTGGGCCAGTACGGTGAAGGCGGCGCCGGGGTTACCGTAGTAGAATTGAAATAGGATACCAATTTTCGACAAATTGTAGCTATTGAAAAAAGATTAATAAAAAGCTACAATAAAATTGTGGCTAAAATGGTTATATTAAAATTAAAGCTGCAATTTGGAGGAAGGCATTATGAATAGAGGCAGACCTAACTTAAAAAAACTACTGGAGAAGGTTAACAGCGAAATAAGCGTATTTCATAAAGAAACGGGTGGGTTCCCATCAAGTCTGGAAGCAAACGAAATCTGGAAAGATATTTGGCTAGAAGAAACACATCATTCTACAGCTCTTGAGGGCAATACATTAAATTCCCGGGAAATATATAAGCTGGTTGAGCAAGAAATTGTGAGTGGCAACAAAGAAATTCGACATTACCTAGAAGTTCAAGGTTATTCTAATGCAGCGCGATGGGTTTATGAGCAAGCCGTGGAATCCTTTAAACAGCAAGATAGAATAGTAACCGTTCAGCATATAAGCCATATTCATAATTTACTTATGGGACCGGTCTGGACATCTTACCCGCCGGCCACAGGAGACAAGCCTGGCCAATTTCGTACAGGAGCTGCGCCAAGAATTAAGGGAAGCTCTCTTAAACTTCCTCCTTCCGGAGATGTACCTGACTTAATCAATGAATTGGTTGTTCGAATTAATTCCGATTCTGTTAACTTCTATGTTTGCGAGTGGGCAGCTGTAATACATGCCGAATTTGAAAAGATTCATCCGTTCAATGATGGAAACGGCAGAACCGGACGCCTGTTAATGAACTATATCTTGATAGTCAATGGATATCCCCCGGCAATTATTTTAAAAAGCCAACGCCCCAAATATCTTCGGGCGCTTGAACGGGCGCAGGGCAAAAATTTCGATTACACAATGCTTGCCGAGCTTGTTGGAAGGGCTGTAAGGGATAATTTAAATAAACTTATGCTGCCGAAACTCTCAGGTGAAGAAGACTTGGTTCCGCTAAGTACGTTAGCTGAAAGTATCCCATACCAATCAAGCTACCTGCGCCGTTTGGCCCAGGAAGGGAAACTGAAGGCCGTTAAAGAGGGAAACCTTTGGTTATCTTCAAGAAGATGGCTGCAGGACTACATCGATTCCCGCAGTTCCCGAGGAAGAAGAATAGATAAGGCCAAATAAAATAAGTCTTAAAACAAGGAGGAGTTCAAATGATTATCAGGGGAGAACAGGCTGAAGAAAAGGCGCTGCTGCAGGTCGCTGAGCTGATGTGTGCCGCGGCAAGAACAGCTCCCAAGGGTCGGGGACTGGATACTTTGGAAACATTTATTGCTACCGGTGACGATCTGCGCCGATTGGCAGATGAGATGAGGAAGTGGGGGGAGGCAAAAGGGGCCGGGTTCTGCATCAGGGATGCAGGTAACCTGGAAAATACCAAGGCTGCCGTGATTTTTGGGACCCCAGTCAAGCCTCTTGGTCTTCCGGGCTGCGGTTACTGTGGGTTTGCCGACTGTGAAGCAATGCAGCAGGCAGGGGGCATCTGTGCCTTTAATGCCGGGGACCTTGGCATTGCCATAGGTTCGGCCGCTGAAGTGGCTGCAGCCCACCATGTGGATAACAGAGTCATGTTTTCCATCGGGAGGGCTGCAATAAATTTGAAGCTATTCCGTACAGATGTCAGGATTGCATATGGGATACCCTTATCAATTACCGGGAAAAATCCCTTCTTTGACCGTAAGCCTCACAATCCTGCACCCAAGTAAGTTCAGCATAATTACGTAGCCCTGTAAGTTCGGCATAATCCCGCAGCCCTGTAAGTTCGGCATAATCCCGCAGCCAAGTGGTTTAATCATTGACTGCAGGCGGAGTTGGTGTAACAGCCGGATTTGAGATAACCTGGTGTTCGGGTATCGGGCAATATGTATTTGGCTCCTGGCCTAAAGGAAAATCAAGGTATTGTATCATATTAGGGGGGCATCCGCCCGAATCGTTAGGTCCCGGTATGATTGCCTGGTACATGATGCCGCTATGCCTGGGGTCAATACATACCGGTGTGCCGCTGGGCCGCGGCGCTGCCCCTGCGTGAATTGTGCACGTCTCGGTAGGTTCATCGCCCTTAGTAAAGGAACGAATAACTCTGTCAGGACACCCGGCGGAGGGAAGCTGATTGGTTTCCGCACAAACTTCCATCAGGGTGTGATTATCACAGACTTCTTTGGGTACGGTGCCTTTGGCAAACAGGTCACTGATTTTGTGTTCCTCCGGGCAATTCTCACCGGGGAGCAGGCCTGATTGGGAGCAGACTGTAGCGCTGACCAGACCCTCCGGTTTGGGGAATTTTTTCACCGGTGCGTCCTCAAGGGCATTTTTCATAATGTGTTTCCATATCATGGCTGGGTATTTGCCGCCATAGACGCCGGACATTTCCTTAGGATTATCATGGCCCATCCAGACCACGGTAACCAGTTCGGGGGTATATCCTGCGAACCAGGCATCCTTATCATCACTGGTGGTCCCTGTTTTACCGGCTACAGGACGGCTTCCCAGCCTGGCGCTGGAACCTGTGCCGCCGGGAGCGGTGACCACAGATTGCAGCATGCTGGTAACAAGGTAAGCCGTGGTCTTTTTCATGGCCACTGTTTTTTTGGCTTCGAATTCGTCAATAACATTGCCATCCCTATCGGTAACCCTGGTAATTACAGTAGGCTGGACAAAAACACCCTCATTGGCAAAGGCGCCGTATGCGCCTGCCAGCTCCAGGGGTGATACCCCATATGTGATGCCGCCTAGAGCCATGCTGAGGTTTTCGTCATTGCGACTGGAGTTATCGGCACTGGTAACCAGGGTGGTTATCCCTACCTTCTGGGCAAACTTGAGCCCTTTCTCAATGCCGGTATCCCTCAAGACCTTGATAGCGGGAATGTTCTGTGACTTCGTTACTGCAGTACGGTAGGTAACATATCCGGCATATTTCCCATTATAGTTTTTGAAGGTTTTGGAACCGATTTTCAGAGGCTCATCCTTGACAACAGTTGCCGGGGCATCACCGTTTTCAATGGCAGGCCCATAATCCGCAATCGGCTTAAAGGTGGAACCGGGCTGCCTGAGAGCATCTGTAGCCCTGTTAAACTGGCGTTTCTGTTTATGGTCCCGGCCGCCCACAACTGCTTTCACATATCCGGTGTGGGGATCCAGGACAATTGTTGCTGCCTGGGGCTGAACGACGCCGTTTTCATCATATTTGGCTTTGGGGAAGTTTTTGGGGTCTGCCATTGCTTCCTCAGCCAGAGCCTGTATCTTGGGATCAAGAGTGGTATATACCGCAAGTCCTTCCTTATAAACTTTGTCTTCACCATATTTATCAATGATGAAATCGGTCACATAATCGACAAAGTAGGGGAATTTGTAGTTCTTATTTTGGGCCGGTTTGCTGCTGCTCAGTTTGAGTTCGGCTGCTTTTGCCGCTTCTGCCTCTGTGGCAGAAACAAGCTCATACCTGAGCATATTATCAATAACCAGGTTGCGGCGTTTCACAGCGGCTTCGGGATTCTTAAAAGGGTCATAATAACCGGGGGCCCTGGGGAGGCCTGCCAGAAGAGCTGATTCTTCGAGGGACAGGTCCTTGACCGGTTTGCCGAAAAATACCTGGGAGGCGCTTTGAATGCCATAAGCTCCGCCGCCATAATAGATCTGATTCAGGTACATTTCAAAAATCTGGTCTTTGGTATATTTGCGTTCCAACTGAATTGCCAGGAATGCTTCCTGAATCTTACGTTCTAATTTCTTTTCCGGGGTCAGAAAGGCTCTTTTGATGAGCTGCTGGGTGATGGTGCTGGCTCCCTGTTCGGCTCTGCCCGCCTTGATATCAGCAATCAAAGCCCCGCCAATCCGTTTGATGTCAATACCTTTATGCTGATAAAACCGGATATCTTCAGTTGCCAGAATAGCATCCTTAACCGAAGCGGGGACTTGTTCCAGCTTTACGAGCTCGCGGTTTTCAACATAGATCCGGGCTATTTCTGTTTTGTCCTTATCATAGATAATTGTGGGCAGATTAAGCTCCAGAGCGGATGGGTCCCATGCCGGCATATCCTTGACGCTGTACAGTACATATCCGCCGGCAGAACCCGCACCGGCCAGCATCAGGAATAATAAAACTACAAGTGATAATCTGAGGAAATTCAATTTCCTTTTCGATTTTTTTCTCTTTGGTCTCTGTTGGTCTGACATTATGTACTCCCTCCCGTGGGATAGCAGTATGGTTAATCGACTTAAATCGATTATAACATATCAAAAGCCCAAAGTTAATCTTTTTAGAATTGTTGCGCAGCAGTGTGGTGTTTGTTATACTTTATAGCAGAATGGTTGGAAGGAGAATGGCAGTGAAAAATGAAGTGAAAAAACAACTTGAAATTATTAAGAGAGGCGTCGCCGAACTGGTTCCGGAAAATGAACTGGTGGAGAAACTTAAAAAATCCGTAAAAACCGGACAGCCTCTTCATATTAAATTGGGACTTGACCCTACAGCCCCTGACATTCATCTCGGGCATACTGTAGTACTTCAAAAATTACGGCAGTTTCAGGAGTTGGGACATAATGTGACCATTATCCTGGGTGATTATACGGCCCGCATCGGCGACCCCACCGGGAAATCGGAAACCCGGAAGCAATTGTCTGAGGAAGATGTCAGGGCAAATGCAGCAACTTATCAGGACCAGATTTTTAAGATTCTGGACAAGTCCAGGACCAAGGTCGTGTTTAACAGCCAGTGGCTGGCGCCCCTTACCTTTGCCGATGTCATCGGACTGGCGGCCAAATATACGGTTGCCAGGATGTTGGAAAGGGATGATTTTAATAAGAGGTTTCACAGTGAACTGCCAATAAGCATTCATGAGTTCTTTTACCCCCTGATGCAGGGTTATGATTCCGTTGCTCTGAAGGCAGATGTGGAGTTGGGCGGTACCGACCAGAAGTTTAACCTGCTGATGGGGCGGCACTTGCAGAAGGAATATGGTCAGGAACCCCAGGTGGCCCTGATGCTGCCGATCCTGGAAGGGCTTGACGGGGTCCAGAAGATGAGCAAAAGCCTGGGCAATTACATAGGGATTACCGAAGCGCCAAGGGAAATGTACGGTAAGACCATGTCTATAGCTGATGAGCTGATGATTCGTTATTTTGAGCTGGTGACTCCTGTGGAAATGGACGAAATCAGCCGGATCCGGACCGGGCTCGAAGACGGCGCTCTCCATCCGCGGGATGTCAAGATGCGCCTGGCCAGGGAGATTGTCACCATTTACCATGGAGAAGAAGCCGCAGCCAAGGCTGAGGAGGAGTTTAAAAATATTTTTCAGAAGAAGGAGCTTCCTGATGAGGTGCCGGATTATGTGCTTGACTCCAGCGAACTGGAAGACGGGTTAATCTGGCTTCCCAAACTGCTTTCGCTGGCAGGCCTGGTTTCCGGGACCAGTGAGGGTAAGCGGATGGTAAAGCAGGGAGCGGTCAGGATTAATGATGAACGGGTCAATGACCCGGACCTGCGTTTTATGCCTGAAGATGGCAGCATCATCAAGGCCGGAAAAAGAAAGTTTGCCAGAATAGTGATTAAGTAGCAGATGATGGATAGTCTCAGGATGGGTTTTTGGCCCATCCTTTTTGGTGTTAAAAATTTCTATTGAAAATCTGAAGTAATTTTGGATACACTCTCGTCATAAAAGGTGAAGGCGGAAAGCGGGGTGACAGTGACAGGTTGGACGATTTAGATGAATTACTAATCAAAAAAATTATTGCCGGAGATTCCGGCAGCTTTGAAAAACTGGTATCCCGCTACCAGAAGAAGATATTTGCCTTTGTTTACCGGATGGTCGAGTCCAGGGAAGATGCCGGAGACCTTACCCAGGAGGTATTTCTCCAGGTGTTTCGGTCACTGAATACATTCAGAGGAGATGCCAAGCTGAACACATGGTTATACCGGATTGCTTCCAATAAGACTCTTGATTTTTTGCGCAAAAACAAAAAGACCAGATTAGTTGCTTTTGATTCTGAAGATTATCAGGGAGAACCGAGTTTGACCTGTTCCCCGGAAGCCAACCCGGAACAGATAGTTTTAAAAGAGGAAAAGATGCGCCGGCTCAGAAGGCTGATTGCAGGACTGCCGGACAGATATCGCCTGGCGCTGGTCCTTTATCATTACCAGGAACTGACTTACCAACAGATTGCCGAGACCCTGGATATTCCGGTAAAAACCGTGGCTACAAGACTGTATAGAGCTAAGCTGATTTTAAGGGAAACACTGCGAGGTGATACAGATGCAATGTCGTGAATGGAAAAAGAAAATACCCCATTATCTTGCCGGAGAACTGTCGGAAGATGAGTGCGCGGCCTTTGAAAATCACCTCAATGACTGCCGTTACTGCCGGGAAGAACTGGCCTCATTCCGGGAAGTTGATTTTCTGATAGATGCAGCCTGTATTGCTGTTCCTGAGATTGACCTGACCGCAGTTATAATGAAACAGGTTAACGCAGAAAATCACCCTGAAAGTCGCGCTAAAAGTTACGGCAAAAGTAATGTTAAAAGTCGCGGTAAAAGAACTGTTGCTGTTCTGCAGGACTTGGTAACCGCTGCTGCAGCAGCTCTGATATTATTCTGGTTTTCGGGACCGGCCCTGTCCGGCGGGGAATTCCCTGTTGATGCTGACCGGGTTATCAGAGTGAGTGATACTGTCGGAGGGGCTTTTCAGTCTTATGTTGATTTTTCAGTAGCTACAACAAATAAGCTGTCAGCTTCCATGAAACAAATTAGCCCCATTGAAATGAAGGGAGATGAGTAAAAAGGATGAGTACTATAAAATGTGCAAATCACATTGAAAGAGAATCGCAAAATGAATGCGGGCTGTGCGGAAAAAGCTTTTGTGATGAATGCCTGGTGAACCTTGGCGGCAGGGATTACTGCCGGGCGTGCCTGCAGAATCGGATTGGAGAAACTACCGCAGATACCGCAGATACAGCAGATACAGCAAATACAGCAAATACAGCAAATACAGCAAATACAGCAAATAATGCGGATGCAATGGATAATGCGGGTGCAATGGATAATGCGGGTGCAATGAATTCGGTTAAGGCAGCGCAGGCGGTGCGAACAGGCAGGAGGAGCAGATTTTGGTCATTTATATTGTCGATTATCCCGGGCGTGGGATATATGTATTTGGGCCTGATGAAGCGAGGCTTGCAGACTATGGTGGCATTTTTCGGCTCCATTTTTGTGAGCAGTTTTATCGGATTTGAGGAATTAATGTCCCTGGTTGTGCCTGTGGTGATCTTTTATTCGATTTTTGATACCCAGCAGCTGGTGAAGAAGATTAATGAAGGGATTCCTGTTGAGGATGCGCCTTTTTGGGATATCAGCAACATTCCGTTTAACCAGAAATGGCTGGGCTATGGCCTGATAGTAATCGGTTTTTTGGCTTTGATGAGTAATGCGCCTATGGCTATTCCATTTTGGTTTAAGAGAATGCTGCCCCCGGTTATTATAATAGGTCTTGGTGTGGCAATTCTATACCGCAACACAAAAGAGTAGGACATATGACAATAGCACAACTGTGAGCTTATCCAAAGGGGGATTTATAAATGTATAAAAACAGGAAAGCAGGGCCGGTTACCCTGGCTCTGGGGATGATACTGTTTGGGGTGATCCTGTTAATATCGAATTTTACCGGCACCGGGATTTTCGCCACTGCTTTGAAGTACTGGCCGCTGCTGCTGATTGGCCTGGGAATCGAGTACTTTGTGCGGAGTTATCTGAACAGTAAAAAAGAAGAGGGTGAGGCGGGGTTTCATTTCCCTACTTTGATTGTTATACTGCTGATTGCATTTGTCGGCTATGCGGGACATCAGGTGACCGGCGTTTTGCAGAGACATGACCTGAACGAGGCGATTACAGAAGCTGTTGCCGGCACAAAGTACAGTTATCAGCATAAGTATAAAAGCAATCCCATTACAGCAGTTCCCGGAACCAAAATTCGGATTGATAACCTTAATGGGCAGGTAGATATGGTCCCCGGTGACGGTGATAAACTTTATGTGGAGGCGGTAATAACCGCTTGGGGACCGACCACAGAAGAAGCTAAAGCAAGGGCCGAAGAGTTTTCCGTAGATATTTCGGAGGGGAATGTGATTAGCATTTCCGGGTCGCCACGTACAAACATGTATGATTTTAAACGCACCCCGTTTGTGAAATACCGAATAGTAATTCCGGCGAAAGTCAAAGTAGCTCTCGATAGCAGCTCAGAAGGAGTGAGAGCAGATAATCTGGAAGCAGAGATGGAAATAAACATGGCAAACGGCAGCTTATCACTTGCCGGAATAACAGGAAATGTTTCGGTGAATGGGGGTCATGGCCGGGTTAATGTAAAGGACGTGACCGGCAATCTGGATGTCAGGAGCAGTTCAGGTGATATTAATGTGAATAACGTATCAGGTGATATGAGACTTGTCATGGAGAATGGAAATGTCGAAATATCCGGTACGAATCCCATGACTGCCAAAAGCTATATAACTAACCAAAATGGCAGCACAGTAGTAAGAATTCCGGAGAAATCTGATGTCTCAGTTGTAGCAGAGACCACCCATGGCTCAATATCAGGGTCTTTAAAGCTGGATATGGAAAAGTCACGGAATAACCCGGAAGACCATCAGCCGGGAGCGAAAGGAACCGCCGTACTTGGAGCAGGCAAGGGAATAATAAGTGTAACCAGTGATAATGGCTCCATAATAATTGATAATAACTAACATTATTTATAGACGGAGCAGATGCATTCCGCGCAGAGGCAAATGGCCTTGCGGAGCGTGTCTGCTTTTTCATATAGTCACCAATGCGGCGCGAACCACATATATAGTCACCAATGCGGCGCGAACCACATAGAATGATATGTGGAGGTGAATGTCTTGTTTCAACAGCATCGTTTTCCCGTCAAAATGGCAGGGGTAATATTGGTTGTGGCGATAATTCTGGTTGTGCCGCTGTTCATTGTGGAACGTAACCTTAAGCCTACAATTATAACTATAGCCAAAGCGTATGCTGAACAAACTGCTGTAGATGCCATTCAGAATGCAGTTAATGAAAAAATAGCTAAATCAGTGGAGTACAAAGACCTGATTTTCATCAGGACCGATAACAGGGGCCGAATTGTCCTGATGCAGGCGAATACCGTTAAAATCAATAGCTTGGCTGCCGACACCGTTCTTGACATTCAAAAAAGCCTGGCTAGTCTCGAAGGTAAGGAAATCCCCATCCCGATGGGTCAGGTATTGCAGAGTCAGCTTTTTGCGGCATATGGGCCAAAAATCAAAGTAACTTTAGTGCCTATAGGAACAGTTAAAGTTAAGGTTATTGACGACTTTCAACAGGCCGGGATAAACCAAACCCGGCACAGGCTTTATCTGAATGTATCAGGCAGAGTTAAAATCGTTATTCCGATGGCCAGTGATTATGTTGAAGTAACTTCCCAGATTCCTATCGCAGAAACAATTATAGTCGGCGAGGTACCGGAAACCTATCTTAACCTGGACATCCCAAATGGACAGTTTAATGGAATAAGCGTTCCCAAGTAAAAGTGGGGAGACATTTATTCCACCCATATGTCCGAACATCACATTTGGGGTGAACCTCCCCCACCTATACTTCGTGTAGAGGATGGGGGCTTCCGGCTAGCTCAGAATGCATGTCTCATCGGCATCTCAGTTTCAAGTCGCCTCACCTGATGGGTGTGAGTACATCATCCTGATAGAGCCGGCAACTATATACCAATTGGCATACGGGCCAGGTTCATGGCATCTACTACTTGTCGCTTATGCGATCCGTAGATACTTGTGTTCGGTCAGAGATATTTTCCGGAACTCCCCATACTTGTATTTGGTTAAGATGTTCTTCGCTCCATGAATATCCCTGTGCTCCTGATATCCGCACAGGCAGCTGTAATTTCTGGAGGAGGTTTTTTTCCTCCTCCCACAAACGGGACACGTTTGTGTTGTATAGGCTTCGTCTACTTTTTGCAGGCTTATCCCTTCGGCTGCCAGTTTGTATTGGAGATAATCGGTGGTTCGGCCATATTGCCATTGGGACATTTTCTGGTTATGTCTGGGTGAACGTTTATGCTTGTTTCCCTTCTTTTTGGGAGAGGTGTTACGTTCAATCCCTGCTACGTCTCCCACCACGACTTCCCTGACTTGATTTTCCAAGCACCAGTTAACAAATTCGCGGGTTGTTTTATGGAGGACATCAGTCAACTGGGCATTACTCTTTCCTAAGATGTAGTTAAAAGCCCGGCGGTATTTTTTCCACTGACGGGAGCCCTTTTCACATTTAGCCAGTTTCTTTTGTAGTTCTTTCAATTTTTTGTTGCGCAATCGTTTGATGCTTCGCAGCCTGCGACCAGTGATGATCATTCCTTGCCCATAATCGGTTACTGAGACAATTGTATGGATTTCACCCAGGTCTATTGCGGCAATGCACAGGTTATTGTTTACTTTGGGACTCTGGCTGTCATCGTAGGTAACAGCTAATTGCAAACCCCGGTCATAGATGAGTTCGATCTCTTTGACCTTACCGGGTGG